>NZ_CP031230.1:1670000-1950000 GCF_003351785.1 Sporosarcina sp. PTS2304 | reverse complement strand
CTGGTAGGGTGAATAGCCCGAGAGAGCCGCAGTGAATAGGCCCAGGCGACTGTTTAGCAAAAACACAGGTCTCTGCAAAACCGTAAGGTGACGTATAGGGGCTGACGCCTGCCCGGTGCTGGAAGGTTAAGAGGAGGGGTTAGCGCAAGCGAAGCTCTGAATTGAAGCCCCAGTAAACGGCGGCCGTAACTATAACGGTCCTAAGGTAGCGAAATTCCTTGTCGGGTAAGTTCCGACCCGCACGAAAGGCGTAACGATCTGGGCACTGTCTCAACGAGAGACTCGGTGAAATTATAATATGCGTGAAGATGCGCATTACCCGCGACAGGACGGAAAGACCCCGTGGAGCTTTACTGTAGCCTGATATTGAATTCCGGTGCAGCCTGTACAGGATAGGTAGGAGCCTTTGATTCCGGAGCGCCAGCTTCGGAGGAGGCATTGGTGGGATACTACCCTGGCTGTATTGGACTTCTAACCCATGCCCGTGATCCGGGCAGGAGACAGTGTCAGGTGGACAGTTTGACTGGGGCGGTCGCCTCCTAAAGAGTAACGGAGGCGCCCAAAGGTTCCCTCAGAATGGTTGGACATCATTCGTAGAGTGCAAAGGCATAAGGGAGCTTGACTGCGAGACCTACAAGTCGAGCAGGGTCGAAAGACGGGCTTAGTGATCCGGTGGTTCCGCATGGAAGGGCCATCGCTCAACGGATAAAAGCTACCCCGGGGATAACAGGCTTATCTCCCCCAAGAGTCCACATCGACGGGGAGGTTTGGCACCTCGATGTCGGCTCGTCGCATCCTGGGGCTGTAGTCGGTCCCAAGGGTTGGGCTGTTCGCCCATTAAAGCGGCACGCGAGCTGGGTTCAGAACGTCGTGAGACAGTTCGGTCCCTATCCGTCGCGGGCGCAGGAAATTTGAGGAGAGCTGTCCTTAGTACGAGAGGACCGGGATGGACATACCGCTGGTGTACCAGTTGTCTTGCCAAAGGCATCGCTGGGTAGCTATGTATGGACGGGATAAATGCTGAAAGCATCTAAGCATGAAGCCCCCTTCAAGATGAGATTTCCCATTACGCAAGTAAGTAAGATCCCTCAAAGAAGATGAGGTGGATAGGTCTGGGGTGGAAGCACGGCGACGTGTGCAGCTGACAGATACTAATCGATCGAGGACTTAACCTATTATTGAAAAGCGGAAGCAGCCGTTTAGATGCGGCAGGCATAAGGCGAAGATGTGCAGTGGTGCTCTTTACCACGAAACAGCTTTGACTTATGGCCCGAGCATCTGGTCGCTGAAGCTGGACAAAATGAAAAGCTAAATCGACCGTATAGATGCGACAGGTATAAGACGGATTGGCGAAGCGACGGTTTTTGTCGCGCAGCCAAGCTGACTTATGACCCGAGCATCTGGTCGATTTAGCTGGACAACACGAAAAGCAGAAGCAGTTACTTGAACAACCCAATGTCTTTTATCCAGTTTTGAGTGAATAAAAACTTTTTGAAAAAAGAGTTGACTTTATTACTCAGTTTGGTATAATAATCATGGCTTTGAAAAACAGTTCAGTGACGATAGCGAAGAGGTCACACCCGTTCCCATACCGAACACGGAAGTTAAGCTCTTCAGCGCCGATGGTAGTTGGAGGTTTCCTCCTGTGAGAGTAGGACGTCGCTGATCTGTAGAAGCAATCTACATACTTTGTGCCACATACCAATTATTATTATTCCGCAGTAGCTCAGTGGTAGAGCAATCGGCTGTTAACCGATCGGTCGTAAGTTCGAGTCTTACCTGCGGAGCCATTTATTGGAGAGCTGTCCGAGTGGCCGAAGGAGCACGATTGGAAATCGTGTAGGCGGTTTGCGCTGCCTCAAGGGTTCGAATCCCTTGCTCTCCGCCAGATACACATCTCTTACTTATATGGCCCCTTGGTCAAGCGGTTAAGACACCGCCCTTTCACGGCGGTATCACGGGTTCGAATCCCGTAGGGGTCACCATTTATATTTCATTAAAAGTTTTACAAACCCAGGAGGATTAGCTCAGCTGGGAGAGCACCTGCCTTACAAGCAGGGGGTCGGCGGTTCGAGCCCGTCATCCTCCACCATTTTCATAGTATTATCGCGGGGTGGAGCAGTGGTAGCTCGTTGGGCTCATAACCCAAAGGTCGTAGGTTCAAATCCTGCCCCCGCAACCAAGGTCCCGTGGTGTAGCGGTTAACATGCCTGCCTGTCACGCAGGAGATCGCGGGTTCGATTCCCGTCGGGACCGCCATTTTTATTTATGACATAAGTTTTGTGTTAAGTGGAATTCTTAATCACAGAAAATGTGGCTCAGTAGCTCAGTCGGTAGAGCAAAGGACTGAAAATCCTTGTGTCGGCGGTTCGATTCCGTCCTGAGCCACCATTTAATTTAATGATTTTATGCCGGTGTAGCTCAATTGGTAGAGCAACTGACTTGTAATCAGTAGGTTGAGGGTTCAAGTCCTTTCGCCGGCATCCTTACTGGTGGGGTAGCGAAGTGGCTAAACGCGGCGGACTGTAAATCCGCTCCCTCCGGGTTCGGCGGTTCGAATCCGTCCCCCACCACCATTTAGGGGCATAGTTCAACGGTAGAATAGAGGTCTCCAAAACCTTTGGTGTGGGTTCGATTCCTACTGCCCCTGTATTATTTAAATAAGATTGTGGCGGATGTGGCGAAGTGGTTAACGCATCGGATTGTGATTCCGACATTCGGGGGTTCAATTCCCCTCATCCGCCCCATGCTCTAACAATTGGTTACTAAAATATAAATGATGATATGATGGCGGATGTGGCGAAGTGGTTAACGCATCGGATTGTGATTCCGACACTCGGGGGTTCAATTCCCCTCATCCGCCCCATTAGTGGGGTATAGCCAAGCGGTAAGGCAACGGACTTTGACTCCGTCATTCGTTGGTTCGAATCCAGCTACCCCAGTCGGTTTCGCGGAAGTAGTTCAGTGGTAGAATACGACCTTGCCAAGGTCGGGGTCGCGGGTTCGAATCCCGTCTTCCGCTCCACTATGTTGGCGGCATAGCCAAGCGGTAAGGCACGGGTCTGCAACACCCTTACCACCGGTTCGATTCCGGTTGCCGCCTCCAAATTTATACTGTATTATGCCCGAGTGGTGGAATGGCAGACACGTCGCACTCAAAATGCGATGCCGCGAGGCGTGCCGGTTCAAGTCCGGCCTCGGGTATCAACAAAAACACAGCATATGCTGTGTTTTTTTATTGTTTTCAATTTTTATAGTGCATTATACGGAATCAATCGCTAGATACTAAATATGCAATCCCTTTTTCATAGAAAAGCTAATTGTTTCCAGAAGAAAGGGGTCATCTCAAAAAATCAGATGTGCCTGACTTTCTGGAAAACCCCTTTCAATAGAAGAGAAACATGAAATGTTGTTGCTCGTAAGGTACATTGCCATAGCCGTGGATGGATAGTGGTCATTGGTCAATGTGTAACAGGTGACGAGTGATGGGTTTCTGCAAGTTGTGAGTTCATGTAACATCTTCTACCTCAGGAAAGAGTCTCACCTTCCTGAGGATTAAAAGTAAGCAGAGCCATCAAAGTCTAATGAAATCGAGTAGTTTTTACTATTGATACGATTCGATAGTTGATGGGCTGCTCTTTCAGCTTGTTGTGCTTTTTGACGATATGTTTCAGGATCAAATAAAGCGATACGGTACAGTGGGGTGTTTTCCGAGTAGCCAAAGAGCATTTCTTCTTTAGTGGCTGAAGAGAGTGACTTATAGAATTCAGCTTTTGCCCGAAGTTGAATCGCAAATTCGATTGCTTCTACTAACAGAAGTGGCTGTTCTTCAAAATCGACTGTGTTCGTACTGTTAGCTATGTAAATAAGTAAATCCAATTTGCGTAGATCTGCTCTCACTCGTTCGATGTCGTCTTCTACATGCTGTAATGTTCTGGAAAGTGTGGCAGGTTGCTGTCCTTTTTCTACAGTCGTAAAAGCTACTCTGTGCGCTTCAGCTTCCAATTCCCGAATTTGCTTGGAAAGTATACTTTTTAATTTAATACCTTCTGCTAATGTGATTGTCATCATTGCACCTCTTTTTCTATCACGCATGATGTTTGTTGTGTGGAAAGAACAGTTGATTGATAATCGCCGCCATTGATACTAGTGAACATTTTACCGCAAGACTCTGTTAACTCTGCAGCTGCATCAATAGATAATGATGGATGAATAAAAAGAAGTTGAAGAACATGTTCTGTCTCTTCTGTCACGGCTGTACGCATTGAATCCATGTGAGGACTCCCAAAAGGGCTGTAGTCATCGGAAAGCAGTAAGAGGTTAGGGAATGTGTTGAATTCATTGTTCAAGCCCATATAGCCCTCTTCTGCAGATCCTACTGTAAGTCGTATATCTCCTACAATTTTATCTACATCATAAGTTACTGCTGGAAGCTCGTATTGTAATGAAAAAAAAGTGTTTAGATCCTCGGCGCTATGAAAAGAGGATACATAGTTTTTTTGCTTGATTTCTTGCATTCTCGTCTCTAAAGTAGAAGGAGAAGTTAACGGATCCGCACCAAGAGTTTTAACGGTAGACTGCCATTCAACAATCCCCTGGAACTGTGTGAGCTCTTTGTCCAATAGTTCGAAATATAGTTGTTCTTGAAATAATCGAAGTCGACCTTTCAGCATCTGAGGTGATGCGGATACTGTAGTTTTGGTATAATGAAGTATACCTAATTTAAAATCATGAATTTTTTCGAAGATAGAAGGATCGACAGTAATTTGCATTAGAATCACCTATTTGTAATTTTACTTCATCTTATCATAAGGGAGGCGGGGGATGGTGAATGTCGCTCAGCTACAAGAAGAAGTTCGAGCATTTGCTACGTCCATTGGTATCGACAAAATAGGTTTTACGACAGCTGCCCCGTTTATCAAACTAAAAGATCGGTTGAAACGTCAACAGCAATTGAATTATCAATCTGGTTTTGAAGAGTCTGACATAGAGAAGCGAACCGAGCCGTTATTATTGCTGGACCAGGCAGAAAGCATCATCTCGATTGCAGTGGCCTATCCATCTAAAATGACAGAGAGTCCGCGTGGAAAAAGAGGGGAACGGCGCGGGGTGTTTTGCAGAGCTTCTTGGGGTGAAGATTATCATACGGTATTGCGTGATAAGCTTGCACAACTAGAACTATTCATAGTAACTAAAGTTCCTCATGCCCGTCTGCGTTCGATGGTAGACACAGGGGAGCTTGTAGATCGTGCAGTTGCTGAACGTGCAGGGATTGGATGGTCGGCAAAAAATTGCTCGATCATTACACCCGAGTTTGGATCGTACGTCTATTTAGGTGAGATGATTACTAACTTGCCGTTTGAGCCGAATGAGCCGATGGAAGATCAATGTTTGGATTGTACATTATGTTTAGATGTTTGTCCGACAGGTGCGTTAGTGCAACCGGGTCAGTTAAATGCCCAACGTTGTATTGCGTTTTTAACACAGACGAAGCAATCAATTCCAGAAGAGTTCCGGCATAAAATCGGTAATCGAGTATACGGTTGTGACACTTGTCAAACGGTATGCCCGAAAAATAAAGGAGTGAATTCAACTCATCAGTTGGATTTTACACCTGATCCTGAACGGGTTAAGCCACTATTGCTGTCATTGCTGTCATTATCGAATCGCCAGTTTAAAGAACAATTCGGACATATGTCAGGATCGTGGCGTGGAAAAAATCCAATTCAACGTAATGCGCTTATTGCTTTAGCACACTTTAAAGAAGAGTCGGCGATTTCAGACATAACAAAAGTTTTGACAGAAGATCCCCGTCCGGTGATGAGAGGTACTGCTGCTTGGGCACTCGGACAGATTGGAACTTCTGAAGCGATAGAAGGGCTGCAATTAGGCTCTATAGTGAACCAAGAGGAAGCGGTAACTATAGAGATAGAACGCGCGTTAATGCATTGTACTAAATGAGAGAAGGTAGCAAAGAGATGACTATACATGTAGCTTTATTTGAACCACAAATACCAGCAAATACAGGAAATATCGCACGTACATGTGCCGGCACTGATACAGCGCTTCATCTGATACGTCCATTAGGATTTTCAACGGATGATAAGATGTTAAAGCGAGCTGGACTCGATTATTGGGAACATGTCCAAATTACGTATCACGACGGTATTCAAGAGTTTTTAAACTGTTATCCAGAAGGTGAGTTTTACTTCATTACGAAGTTTGGCAACACTAGCTATGATTCATTCGATTATTCGGATACGGAGAGAGACATATTCTTTGTGTTTGGCAAAGAAACGACTGGTTTACCGAGAGAAATTACTACAAAATACAAAGAAAATTGTCTGCGGATTCCGATGAATGATGAACACATTCGATCCCTTAACTTATCTAATACTGCAGCAATACTCATCTATGAAGCATTACGACAACAAGGCTTTGCGCATTTAACATAAATAAAAAGGGACCGGCATGATGCCAGTCCCTTTTTAGGTACTTATTTTTTTGATTGACCCGGCTTGTCTTCGTATCCGCCTGTGAAAATCGCAGTCAAGAACGCTAAACAAACAGCCATAATTAGAATTAATCTCATTGTTTGTACCTCCTGTAAAATCAGTAGTCCTTCACACAGTATACCGTAAATGCAAAAGAAATGAAATGTTCTACACCATACTTTGTGACAGGTTATTAACAATTATTAATGAGGCAAGAATAATAATTGATAGGCAAATAATACCGCAAAGATGTAAAGCAGGATCGGGACTTGCTTTCCTTGGCCTTTCGTTACTTTTAATAAAGGGTACGTGATGAAGCCAAGCGCAATACCCGTCGCAATACTAGAAGTGAGCGGCATAGTCAAAATAACTAGAAATGCAGGGAACGCTTCGTCAAAAGAATCCCAATTTATATGTTTTACTGCACCAATCATTAGACTCCCTACAATGATTAGGGCGGGAGCTGTAATAGCAGCTACTCCCGATAACGCGCTAACGACTGGGCTGAAAAATGCTGCCATAATAAATAATCCAGCAACAGTTAAAGTAGTTAGTCCTGTACGACCTCCTACAGCGACACCAGCAGACGATTCGACATAAGCAGATGTCGGGCTTGTTCCGACCATTGCACCGACTGAGGCGGCGAGTGAATCAGCTAGAAGCGCATGGCGTGCCCGCGGCAATGATTTGCCTTTCATCAGACCCGCTTGTTTCGCTACTCCAATCATAGTGCCTGTCGTATCAAATAATGTGACGAGGAGAAATGCGAACACTACACCGTATAATCCGTGTGAGATTACATCGCCCATTGCTTGAATAGGATTCCAAACGAGTATACCTTCAGGCAAGTGGGGCATCTTCATAAACCCATCGAATGTTAATTGTTTTGTGAAAAAAGCGACGACACCTGTAGAAATCATGCCGATGAAAATAGCGCCGTAAATGTTTAAATTCATTAGTATAACAGTGACGAGTAAACCGAATAATGTTAATAATACAGAAGGAGAAGTGAGTTCACCTAACTGAACGATATTCGTCTCATGCGGTGCTACTAAACCCGATAACCGCAAACCGAGAAATGCGATGAATAATCCAATCCCTGCTGTAATTCCGTGTTTTAAGTTTTCAGGAATTTGCTCAATCAACTTTTCACGGAACGAAGTCATGGACAATAAAACGAATAGTAGACCCGCAATAAAGACGGCCGAAAAAGCAGTTAGATAATCTAATTGACCATCTGAACCGATAACGACTGATGCAAAATAAGCATTCAATCCCATACCGGGAGCAATGGCGATTGGATAATTTGCAAACAGAGCCATCCACACAGTACCAATGACAGTAGCTATAATTGTTGCCAGAAAGACTTGATCGAAAGGTACACCGGCGTCTGATAAAATAATAGGATTAACAATAACGATATAGACCATAGTAAGAAATGTAGTCATACCGGCAAGCAATTCAGTTCTTACATTCGTTTGATTCTTTCTAAGTTGAAACAATGTATTTTCTCTCCTTAACTGACGAACAAAATGTAAACCATAGACAATATTATTCGTTTATCAGTTAGAAATCAACCTATTATATTGAAAAAGTGTTCGATTTACTAAGCAAATAATGTACAATTAGTGATAGCAGTATTCGAAGGAGGAAATTTCATGTCAACAATTTTTGAACATATGATTTCATTAAGCAACGGTGTACAAATGCCGCAGTTTGGCTTAGGAACATATAAAATGACAGAACCGGAGCAAACAGTCAAAGTTGTAGAGAAAGCGGTTTCATTAGGATATCGTGCGATTGATACAGCTTCTATTTATGGAAATGAAAAAGAAGTAGGAGAGGCGATACGAAATTCCGGTGTAGCTCGGGAAGATTTATTCGTCACGTCAAAAGTATGGAATGATGAGCAAGGATATGATGAAACACTGCGCGCATTTGAACGCTCATTAACTGCATTAGATATGAATTATATGGATTTATATTTAACGCATTGGCCGGTTAGTGGCAGTTACGTCGATACATACCGTGCGATTGAAAGATTATATGATGAAAAATTAATTCGTGCGACAGGCGTTTCCAATCATCACGAATCTCATTTGAAGGAGTTATCTGCGGTAGCGAATATTCGCCCAATGGTCAATCAAGTGGAAATCCATCCCTTGTTAACACAGGAACCTTTACGCCAGTTTTGCGAAGAGCATCAAATTGCTGTGACATCATGGAGTCCGTTGGCTAGAGGGAAATTATTAGGAGAACCTACGTTAGTGGCAATTGCGAATGCGCATAACAAAACTGTAATGCAGATCATCATACGATGGCATATTCAACATCATTTAATTGTGATACCTAAATCTTCTACTCTTGCACGAGTGAAAGAAAATAGTGAAGTTGCGGATTTTTATCTGACTGATGATGAAATGGCTATAATCGATGCGATGAACCGTGATGAACGTACGGGTACAAATCCAGATACGTATTAATGTATAAAGAAAGAAGGTGGAGGGGAAATGGGACTGTTCCGACGAAAAGCAGAACCTCAAGTACTTGTAGAAACTCATATGTCTTCGAATATTCAAGAAAATGAACAAATAGAGCAACAGCAGCGTTATAAAGAAGTAGAGACACAATTGACGGCTGCTGTCGTTCAGCATGAGAAAGTAAATGCCCAACACAATGTACTGGGAGAGGCTGTTTCCGAAATTGAGAACAGCTTCAATCAGATTCAACTTCTCAGCGAACAGAATACCAATGCATCGAATGAACTGAATAGGAATGGTTCTTCACTGAAAGAAAAGTCATTGTATATGGTGAAAGAAGCAGAGAATGGTGCAACGGACGTGCGTCATACAGCAAAAGTGATGAATGATCTGGGTGAACATATGGATCTATCGGAAGAAAGTATGTTGCAATTAAGCGAACGTTCTGTAGAAATACAATCGATTGTAGGAGTCATTGAAAATATTGCAGCACAAACTAATTTACTGGCGCTTAACGCATCTATTGAAGCGGCTCGTGCAGGTGAATATGGCAAAGGGTTTTCGGTTGTTGCGCAAGAAGTCCGAAAGTTAGCAGAAAGTACTTCAAGTAGCACAAAGGATATCCAAGCATTAACCAATGCATTAAAAGAAGAGATCTTGCACGCGATAGAGGCAACAAAGAAAAGCTCGAAGTTGATCGAGGAAGGGGTGGCGGTTAGTTTGCAGACGGCATCTAAGATCGACCATATTTTGAAAACAGTGCAAGACAGCCAATTGGAAATTACCTCCATGGAACAGATGATTGCTGAGCAAAATGAATTGTCTGCACAAATGCAAAATGAATTGAAGAAAGCAAACGTTCTGTTTTCTTCCGCTCATGAATTAATTTTAGAACATATAGAAGATGCGAAGGAAGTCGACAAGCGTCTTGAAAATGGTATTAAGCAACTGTTGGTACGTTAAAAAATCAAGCCTGATCATTATCCAAAGTAAGAAATTGGCGTTTGGAAATGAGATGGTCTTGATGAGTATTAATTGAATGAGCGTAGTCCTTAAGATTCTTCCGGGAGAATCCTTGAGTTTGTGTTGGGAAGTCAGTTGGTGTTCGTCCAAAAGTTGGAGTAGGATAAGTGACTATTCCATTGGTAGTGCAGAAAATAAGTGTACGTGTGAGGATTCTCCCTGCAGAACCGGACGCTTTCCTGAGGGGACGCGGCGGACTCGCCAGTAGTTCGCTTTCGATTACGCCTGTCGTCCTGATCCTCCAGGAGTCGCCGGTTCTTCCGGGAGAATCCTTGAGTTTTTGTCGGGATGTCAGTTAGTGTTCGTCCAGAAATTAAGTATGGTATGTTCCGCTTCCTGAACAGTGTGGGTGAAGCTTTGGATTGCCTGATTAAATGCATATAGAGTCATTGCTTTTTCCACTCAGTTCGTCGAAACAGTCATAGTTGCTGATAACACTTCACCGCTTTTTAACTTCAAAAACGGTCGCATTGTATCAGACAAGTCTATTTAGTTGGTCTTTCACCATATACAAAGAGTGATCAAACTGTCTTGCACACACTAAGTACGGCTTGGAGCTTACAGACGATCGACTCCGGGAGGATAAGGGAAAGCCGTAGCGAAGGACGGCTTTTGCGAGTGAAGCGTAGCGAGAAGGAGCACATCTTTGCATTTGACAGGTGTAACTCGCAACGCTTGACGGTCCACCGCGCCCCCTCCGGAAAGCGTATCGTCTGGAAGCGCCAGCCGCAAGACTCTTCAAGTCAGCTTCACTCCATCTAATAAACGAACATGAAGTAGCAGACAAGCCCACGTAGTCTTTCACCATCTACAAAGAGTAATCAAACTGTCTTGCACACACAAAGTACAGCTTGGAGCTTACAGACGATCGACTCCGGGAGGATAAGGGTGACAGGTGTAACTCGCAGCGCTTGACGGTCCACCGCGCCCCACCGGAAAGCGTATCGTCTGGAAGCGCCAGCCGCAGGACACTCTAAGTCAGCTTCACTCTATTCAATCGCCATAGTCCAACTCGTTTTTAATTAAATAAACGAGTGAATTGTACATCACATCGTTAATCAACAGATTCATTAAAAAATGTGAATAGAAAAAATACGGGGCTGTCCGAAAATCAGAACTACTGATTTTCTGGCCAGCCCTGTTTTTTCGATGGAGTACTAGTCTCTATTTTTTATTCAGCTTCTAATACGATCGATTCACCTGTAATCGGATGTTCGAATGCTATTTTAGACGCCACTAATTGATAAGGACCTCTGGCAATAGTTTGACTGCCGTAAAGTTGGTCACCGACAACCGGATGTCCTAAATGCGAGAAGTGTACACGCAGTTGATGGGTGCGCCCCGTCTCAAGCTGTGCTTCAACTACTGTGGAATTTGCCAGACGGTCGAGTACTTTAAAATGCGTCACAGCTGATTGACCCGATGGAGATACTCGACGTCTAGTCGCGTGGTAGCGATCTTTTCCGATAGGCATATTAATTGTTCCACGCGGTTTTAACAATCTGCCTTCAAGTTCAGCAGTGTAGAACCGGTCGATGCGATTTTGTTCAAACATTCGATCAAGCATCGTTTTTGCAATGGGATGCTTAGCAATAAGTAATAATCCCGCTGTATGCTGATCTAAACGATGTACGTGTTCAGCATACGTTCCGCCATTTGTAGCGATGTATCCCATTACTTCGTTCATCAATGTACTAGTGCCTGGCGCGACTTCAGGATGTACAGAAACACCGGCTGGTTTATAAACAGCAAGGGCATGTTCATCTTCCCAAATGACACGCAGCTTTGTTAGCGTTTCAGGTCGATAAGACGATTGTGCATTTAAAAAGCTAAATGTTAGTGTCGTTCCTTCAGGTAAAGGTTCTTTCCATTCAACAGGTTGTCCGTCTACGTCTGTTACGCTTTTATCCATGCGCATTTGATGAACTGTTTTTTTACCGCCTTGCCATCGTTCTCTTAGCAGATTTTCAACTGTTTCGCCAGGCGTGTTCGTTGTGTAGTGAAAACTCGTCATCTATTTACTCTCCTCATTCGCTTTCGAATTCATTGAAAAACGCTTCGATCTGATCATTCGGGTGTGCTCCAACGATACGTCCTTGTTCTTGACCATCTTTATAGTGAACCAATGCCGGCCAGCCGGTTACATCATATTCTGGTTTCAACTGACTTTGGAATTCCAGCATATTGTATTGATAAATATGTATATTCCGCTGTTCCGCAATTGGCATCAGACGCGGTGTCATTTCCATACAATATTGACAGTCTGGACTAAAGTAATAGACAGTCGTCGGCTCGCCGCTTTCAATCTTTTTGAAAATCTCTTCGGGTTGTGCAATGTTTTTGTAGTTGTCGTTTCCTATTAAATCAATAGTGGACTGCTGTAAATCTTCCGTCCCATATGGATTGTCGGAAAGCTTTGTTTCATTGGATTTATTATTGAGAACGACGATCAAAATAAAGATCACAACAATAACTCCACCAATAGCTAGTAATTTTTTCAATGTGTGTCACTCCTTTGTATCTTTTAACAGTACGAGACTTGCGATGAAAATGAAAGCAAACGCTACAAAAGCGAGAAAAGGAATCGTTATAAAGCCTAAATAATTCACGTATTGACCAGTACACGAAACACCACCGCAAGCAGGTGCACTTTCTTGTAAAGCAGGTAGTTTTTGAATGCCGTAATGATACAACGCAATACAGCCTCCAATGAGAGAGAATGCAGCAGTTGTTACAGCAATTTTAGCATTTTTTTGAACCAATGCAATGATTCCGATTAAGACAATCGGATACATGAAAATACGCTGATACCAACACATCGTACACGGTATGTATCCTTTAATTTCTGAATAATAGAGTGAGCCGAGTGCGGCGATCAGGGCAACGGCCCAAATGAAAAGAAGCAAATTTTCTTGTCTTTTATTCATATTTCATCTCTCCGCTCTTAACATTAAAAGCTCTCCTTATATACGAAGGAAAGCTTTATTGTGACACAATAACATCTTCCTCAACTGCTGTTTGAGGAGGTTGTTTTTTTGTTTCTAAGTAAAGAATATGATGTCCATCTACTTCGCTGACAGTAAATTCATATCCTTGTTCAATGATTTTTTCTCCTGGTACAGCTTCGAATCGCTGGTCCATAAACCAACCACCGATCGTATCGATATCGTCTTCTAAGATTTCAATACCTAGTGCATCATTCACATTCTCTATTAGCATTTTTGCGTCTAGAATATAATGATCGGTACCAATTTTCTGTAGTTCAGGTAATTCATCTAAGTCGAATTCATCACGGATTTCTCCGACGATTTCTTCCAAAATATCTTCAATTGTCACAAGACCAGATGTTCCGCCATATTCATCCAACAAAATGGCCATATGGATTCGCTCTCTCTGGATTTTCAATAGCAAATCACCAATAGGCATCGTCTCAATGACGCGAATAATAGGTTGCATATAGTTAAGTACGGATTTACTACCATTTGTAGGGTCTTTAATATAAGCAGTTAACAAATGTTTCATATTCACTAAACCGATTACGTGGTCTTTGTCACCGTCTGTGATGGGGTAACGTGTATACTGTTCCACGTCCATCATTTCAAAAACATCGGATAACGTCATTTCTTTGTCCACAGTCATCATTTCGGTACGTGGCAACATAATTTCTTTAGCTACTCTATCATCAAATTCGAATATTCTGTTGACATATTTATATTCTGCCTGATTAATTTCTCCGCTACGTAAACTATCCGACAAAATAATGCGTAATTCTTCTTCGGTGTGTGCTACTTCTAATTCGGATATTGATTTGAAGCCGAGCAATCGTGTGACAAGACGTGCCGATAAATTCATCCCTTTAATAATTGGATACATCAAACGGTAAAATAAATTTAAGGGTACTGATAAAGAAAGCGATAGTTCTTCTGCTTTGTGTAGCGCAATAGTCTTTGGTGCAAGTTCACCTACAACGACATGGAGATACGTAACAATGGCCAAAGCTACAGTGAAGGATAGAATCGTTTCTACGTTTGCGTCCAATGAAAGATAATCGAAGACGGGAGTCATCATAAGTTTAACAGTTGGCTCTCCAAGCATACCTAGACCGAGTGCTGTGATCGTTATTCCGAGCTGGCAGGCAGATAAGTATTCATCTAAGTTATCGGCAATTTTTTTTGAAAGAACGGCGCGTTTATTTCCTTCTGAGATCAGCTGATCCAGACGCGATGATCGAACTTTCACGATTGCAAATTCACACGCGACAAAAAAAGCGGTGAGTGCGATCAAGGCAGCAAATGCTGCCAATCGTATGGCAATGTCCAAATAATGGCTTTGTGCTTAACCCAAATGGGGGAAAAGAACAAAGCGTACACCTCCTGTAATGTAAAGTTAGTTATCTTTTATAATAATTTATTTATGAAGAAAATACAATTCCGATTGCTTATAGATTATGAAAAAATGAAGAAAGGTTGGGGATTCAACGGATTGGAGTGATGGGAGATGTAAGGGATGTCGTTACGTTGCGTTTTAGAGGGGTCTGTCGACGTAAAGTGCTTGTTACAAAAATAGGCAGAGAAAAATGATTAGTTTTTCTCTGCTTAGTTTATTTTAAATGGCAAACAATTCCTTCAGATTTTTTCTGCATGTGAATCATTTTTGCTTACTCTCCGTATCGCGGTTGTGTTTCTTTGAATGCATTTTGTTCGTTTGGGATACGGCTCTTATCTTCAAAGACGTTTTCTGTTTTTTGATCCTGCAATTTTATTCGTTGTTTTTCTAGTTGCTGTTTGTCGCGTGATTGTTCTTTACCCATGACAGCACCTCCTCTATTACAAGGATGGCCGATTGGGGGAATAATCATTCATAGACGTGGAAAGTCATGAGGTCGTGAACCATTTCTTCTACTTTTGCTATATTAGGCGGAGCGTCATGGGCCCATTGTATCGTGCCGTCTTTATGGTAGTCAGCTGTGTAATGTTTGTTTTGATAATAAAAATTTATAATCCAGCCAGGCAAGTCTGAATCTGCAAACATTTTTTTATAACTGAAATGTTGTAGCATCATAGTCACTCCTTTTTTGTCTGTGTGGTGATATATATTGCACCGTCTTCATAAACTGACCAAAAGACAGTGAAAGGATGAGTGCGTGTTTGTAACTCAATTAAAAAATGCGATTGAAGATGAATACAAATCTTATTTTTATTATAAGTCAATGTATCAGTTGACGAATGATCCTCTATGGCAGGAGTTTATACGTCATGCCTATGAAGATGAAAAGAGTCATTATGAAATGTTTCAACAACTTCATTATATGATGACGGGCAGCTTTGTGCAAAATCCTAAAAAATTAGCACCTTGCACGGATTTGAAAGAATGTGCAAAAAATGCGTTAGTTGCAGAACTCGAAGCTGTGGAACTATATAAAGAAATGCTGTTAACTGTACCGCTTGACGAAGGGTATGATCCTATTTTTATTGCATTGCATGACGAGATAGAGCATGCGGTTCGGATGTCAACAATTTTCAATGGAATATAAGTTAGCAGCCAAAGTCATACGTCTTCAAATAGCGTGCGCCGAGCAACATGCGTGCTCCGTACCAAAACATTTCTCCGTCGATTAATCGGATAGTAGAAGTAGGCAACATTTCTTGGAATTGCAATTGCTGCTTCTCTTTAAACGGATATGGTTCAGATGACAATAATACGAGATCTAGCTGAGCTTCTTTGAATTGCTCTTCCGTTACAGCAGGATAGCGATCGAGGGTGTCTGCAAATGGTGTGATGAATCCGATCTCTTGTAACAGTGTGTTAATATACGTATCTTTTCCGGCGACCATATACGGCTTTTTCCAAATGACGTATGCCACTCTTTTTTTAGGTAGCTCAGGTAAGTCTGCAAATGCCTGTCTAATTTCTTTGGAAAGGAAATTTGCCTCATTTTGTCGATCTGTTACAATCCCCATATCCGTAATCATTCGATAGGCATCGTCTATTGTTTGGACTTCTGCTACATATACAGGATAATGTGCAGCGAGTGTGTCGACCATTTCTTTTGTGTTTTCTTCTTTTTCCATAATAATCAAATCTGGAGCAACTGCGTGAATCTTATCAAGTTGCAAATCTTTTGTTCCCGCCACTGCTGGAATCTCTTTTGCAGCTTCGGGATAAATGCAGTAACGTGTTCTACCGACCATTTCGTTTTCAAGTCCAATCGCGAATAACGTTTCTGTAATACCCGGACATAAACAGACAATCCGTTTAGGTGGAAAATTATAAACAACTGTACGTCCTAGATGATCTGTCAGTTCTTTTTTCAATGGCAAAATAACCTCCTGATTGTTTACTGTATGTAAATAATATTTGAAATAAGCTCTACTCGCAACGTACAGGAAGAGCACTTAATTGTAAAGTCAAAAATCCTCGCTTCGAATTCCTTTTCATTCAGCTGGTTTTTGTTATAATTGGAACGAAGACCAAGTGAAATAAGGTGAAGCGATTGAAAATAGTGCTAACCATTTTGTTCATGGCGTTTATTGGTGCGCTTATTGGTGGAGTGACGAATCACCTGGCGATTAAAATGCTATTTAGACCGCATGAAGCAAAATATATTGGGAATACCCGCTTACCGTTTACGCCTGGATTAATACCAAAACGGCGTAATGAGTTAGCAAGACAACTCGGCAAGACCGTCACAAATTACTTGCTGACGCCTGATCTGTTTCGCAAAAAGTTGTTGACGCCTGTAATGGAGAAACGTGTAGAGGCATTTGTTCAGAAAAAAATGGATCAATACATTCTTCAATCGGACAAGACATTGAATGACTGGCTTGGAATTGCAGGTGCAACACAACTTCCGGAACAAGTGGAAGAACGTTTGCTCACTATAATGGATCAACAAATGTATGATATGAAGGCAAAAGTGACAACCGGTACAGTGGAAGAGGTCATGCCAATACGTTGGCAACAGCAAATAGAGGAAAGAATCCCTCTTGCTTCTAATTTTGTCTTAGGTCGTGCAGAACAGTTTATCGATTCCGCGGAAGGAAGACAGACGTTTCAGAAGTTAATCGATGATTTTCTTCATTCGAAAGGGACGTTTGGCGGTATGCTCAATATGTTTTTTGGAGAATCAGACTCGCTTGTTGGGAAGATTCAACGCGAAGCTATTCGGTTTGTGAACGCACCTGGGACGAAAGATTTGCTCGATCAGTTAATCTGGAAAGAATGGCATAATATTCAGCAACAGCCGATGGAGCAACTAACTGCCGGGTTTGATTGGGATAGTGTGTTTAGTTCTGTTACGAAGTATGCTTTAGAACAATTAGCACTTAGAAAAAGACTGGATCAAAGTTTGTTTTATTACTGGCCACAAGGTTCAGAATGGACAGCTGAACACGTAACACCTAAAGTAGTCGGTTTTTTGTTTGAGCAAGCAGAAGCACAGCTTGATGAATCGCTACGAAAGCTCAAACTCGACGAACTGGTGAAAGAGCAAGTAGATACATTTCCGGTAGCTGTGTTGGAAGACTTAGTGCTAGGAATTTCACGCAGAGAGTTTAAGATGATTACGGTTCTAGGTGCACTTCTTGGTGGATTGATCGGGATCGTGCAAGGTATAATAGCACTCACATTAAATGGATTATAGGGGGAACTAACATGACAGTAAATATTTACGATGATATGAACAAATTGGAATCTACATTGCGTAAAACAGATCAGTATCAAGCGGTGAAAACGGCAATGGCGGAAGTAAAAGCAGACGAAGAAGCACGTGTATTATTCGAAAGCTTCCGCGATATTCAGATGAACTTGCAACAAAAGCAAATGGCAGGAGAAGAAATTGCGGGAGAAGAGCTGGAACACGCACAAAAAACTGCACAACTAGCTCAGGAAAATCCGACAATCATGGCAATGCTAACGGCTGAAATGAAGCTTAGTGAATTGATTGAAGAAGTAAATCGTGTCGTATTGAAACCAGTGCAAGACTTATATGAAAGCTTTAACTAATAACGTAATCGAAACCGGCCTTGGCCGGTTTTTTTCAACAGATAGGGAGTAGGAGAGAACGATGCAGCAACTTTATGTAAATCAACAGTTTCCACAAGATTGGATTCGGCTATTCACACATTTAGCAAATTTGTTTTTTGAACAATCGAAAATTGTGTCGGAAATAGTAGATAAAGATACAATTAATATTCGTTTTACTGAAAATTTGGAGTCGCCGAGTGTGTATGCAGAATTGCGTTGGCAAGGCAAGCAGTATGAAGCAAAGTTTTCAGAAGAAATAGCAACTACGGAAGAACGTGAAATGATTCGTCAGCGAAAAAGAATGTATTCTCATGCGTTGCTTGAGGTGCTCGAACAGGCGACGGGTATGGAGCAAGAGTGGGGGATCTTAACAGGCATTCGACCAACAAAGTTGTACCACATGTATCGCCAAGAAGGTTTTTCAGTAGATGAAGCTAAACAATTATTGCAACAACGTCATCGCGTATCGTTGCGAAAGAGTGAGCTGATTGCACAAATTGCCGATATTCAGCTACATGCATTACCTGATCTTTATACGCTAAAACAAGAAGTGAGTATTTATATCGGTATTCCTTTTTGTCCGACAAAATGTGCGTATTGTACATTTCCTGCGTATGCGATCCACCGGAAAAATGGCCGTGTGGAAAGCTTCCTCGACGGATTGCATGAAGAAATGAGAGCGATCGGCAATTGGTTGAAAGAACATGATATTCGCATAACAACGATTTATTTTGGTGGCGGTACACCGACCTCTATTGAAGCGGAGGAAATGGATGCATTGTATCAAACAATGGTTGATTCATTCCCTTATATGGAGCATGTGCGTGAAGTAACTGTGGAAGCAGGTCGGCCGGATACTATTACAATCCCTAAATTAGAAGTGCTGAAAAAGTGGGAGATTGATCGTATTAGTGTCAACCCACAGTCGTATACAGATGAAACATTGAAAGCGATCGGACGTCACCATAGTGTGCAGGAGACGATCGATAAATATTGGCTATCACGTGAGCAAGGGATGCGCAATGTTAATATGGATTTAATTATTGGCTTGCCAAATGAAGGACTTGCAGAATTTGAGCATTCATTGGCCGAGACGGAAAAAATGCAGCCAGAGTCGTTAACTATTCATACACTGTCATTTAAACGGGCATCTGAAATGACTCGAAACAAAGATAAATATCAAGTGGCTGATCGAAACACAGTCGGTCTAATGATGACACGCGGTGAACAATGGGCGAAGAAGAACGGCTACATCCCTTATTATTTGTATCGTCAAAAAAATATATTAGGCAATCTAGAAAATGTAGGTTATGCGAAGCCGGGCGAAGAGAGCCTCTATAATATTTTAATAATGGAAGAAGCTCAAACGATTATCGGATTAGGTTGTGGAGCTTCCAGTAAATTTATGAATCCATCAACGGGTAAACTGACACAGTTCCACAATCCAAAAGAACCAGCTGCGTATATACTAGGATTTGAAGATTCTATCGATCGGAAAATCGCTTATTTGAATGAAGTTTTTCAAAACCAGACTTGTTGATGAATCATATGATGTACAATTCACTCATTCATGTAGTTAAAAGCGAGTTGGACTATGGCGATTGGACAGCGCAAGCCGTACTTTGTGTGTGCAAGACAGGTTGATTACTCTTTGTAGGGGTGAAGAATACGTGGGCTTGTCTGCTACTTCATGTTCGTTTATTAGATGGAGTAAGGCTGACTTGAAGAGTCATGCGGCTTGCGCTTCCAGACGATACGCTTTCCGGAGGGGACGCGGTGGACCGTCAAGCACTGCGAGTTACACCTGTCGTCCTGATCCTCTCGGAGTCGATCGTCTGTAAGCTTCAGCCGAAACTTAGCGTGTGCAAGACAGGTCGATCATTCTTTGTATGTGGTGAAAGACCAACTAAATAGACTTGTCTGATACAATGCGACCGTTTTGAAGTTGAAAAGCGGTGAAGTGTTGCTAGCTACTATGACTGTTTCGACGAACTGAGTGAAAAAAGCAATGACTCTATATGTATTCAATCAGGCAATCCAAAGCTTTATCTACACTGTTCAGGAAGTAGAGCTTACCATACTCTACTTCTGGACGAATACAAACTGACTTACGAACACAAATTCAAGGAATCTCCCGGAAGAACCGGCGACTCCTGGAGGATCAGGAAGAGCCGTTGCGAAGGACGGCTTTTGCGAGTGAAGCGCAGCGAGAAGGAGTACATCTTTGCACTTGACAGGCGTAATCGCCAAAGCACTTCTGGCGAGTCCGCCGCGTCCCCTCAGGAAAGCGTCCGGTTTCTCTCGGGAGAATCCTAGCACGTACACTCTTTTTCTGCACTGCAAAGGAGAAGTCACTTATCCCACACCAACTTCTGTCCGAACACCAACTGACTTCCCGACACAACCTCAAGGATTCTCCCGGAAGAACCGGCGACTCCTGGAGGATCAGCGTGACAGGTGTAATCGCCAACGCACTTTTGGCGAGTCCGCCGCGTCCCCTCAGGAAAGCGTCCGGTTCTGCAGGGAGAATCCTAACACGTACACTCATTTTCTGCACCATCAAAGGAGAAGTCACTTACACCACTCCAACTTCTGGACCAACATCAACGGACTTCCCGACACAAACTCAAGGATTCTTCCGAAAGAACTGGCGAGTCCGCCGCGTGCCCTCAGGAAAGCATCCGGTTTCTCTCGGGAGAATTCAAACATGTACACTCAATTTGTACTGCAAACGCTCTCATAATTGTGTATACTATAATGAATGAACCACCATTCACTACAAGGGGGAATTACTTTTGACTAAACAAATTGAAGTAGAAATTCAAGGAAGACTGGCAACCATAACATTTAATCAGCCTGAAGTAATGAATGCAATGGACGGTGTGATGATGAGGGAATTAGCGGATATTGTAACTACTCTAAAGAATAATTCATCTGTCCATATCGTGTTATTCCGTGGAGCAGGTCACGCATTTTCTGCGGGTGGAAATGTAAAAGCGATGCTAGATCCAAATGGTCCAATGAAGATGGAAGATATTATGGTGGATCTCTCTAGACTGGCTCTCGCAATGTACAGCATGCCTCAAATCACTATCGCTTCCGTACATGGTGCGGCGGCGGGCCTTGGATGTAGCATTGCCATTGCATGTGATTTCGTTATAGCGGAAGAAACAAGTAAGATCGCTATGAACTTTATTGGAATCGGACTAGTTCCAGACGGCGGAGGTCATTTCTTTCTGAAGGAAAGAGTCGGCACTACGATGGCGAAGCAATTGATCTGGTCAGGCGAAGTATTGGATGGAAAGCGAGCCATGCAAATAGGCCTGATCGATCAAGTCGTCGCGGATGGAGAAGCTTGGAATATAGCTCAACAACGTGCGCAATTACTATTGAGTTCCCCGACAGCCTCTATGGTAGCATCAAAAAAGATTTTACATGCAGTTGGTGTAGCGGAATTAGAGAAAGTAGTAGAGCTCGAAGCGCAGGCGCAGGCGACGATGCGTAAAACTGCCGATCACCAAGAAGGCATTCGGGCATTTGTAGAAAAGCGAAAGCCAACGTTTACGGGACAATAAAAAATAGGGGCTGTCCAATAAGTCCCTAAAATAAATCAGGCAGAGAAAAACGAATCGTTTTTCTCTGCCTGATTTTGGTTTGTAGTCGTTCACAGTTGAAAGTAGCCGGCGGATGCCCGCTACTTTCAACTGTGAACCAGTGCAAAGATTCCGAACTCCGTATCAACCTTTTCAAGGCCACGGAACGATGCCGTAAGTTCTTCTATAGAAAAAGTGAGCTGTTCTGTGGTATACTGTTCGTAAGTATCTTTGGATTGCGCATAAAAAATC
The DNA here is from genome assembly GCF_003351785.1 of Sporosarcina sp. PTS2304. Lineage (GTDB taxonomy): Bacteria > Bacillota > Bacilli > Bacillales_A > Planococcaceae > Sporosarcina. The sequence goes on along the minus strand of NZ_CP031230.1, from coordinate 1,928,133 downwards.
GTCCTTTCGTAGAGTGGGTTTGGTAACTTTATTCTACTAGAAAGGGCGATTTTTTTTGTACCTATTTGAAGCAAGACATCGAGTGGATTTTCGTTCCAGGCGGCGACCCCTCCCGAACGCGTCCGCCTGGAACGGAAAGGAACGGCGAAGAAAGGATTCTTCTATTCGTTTCATGAGAAAAAGGGCTGTCACAGAAACTCAGTTCTCACTGACTTTCTGGACAGCCCCTACTATGTGTATTGTCTCTGTTGACAATGATTATTGATATTTAGCAGCTGTTTCTCTCCATGAGAAATAGCCTTTTTCAATTGCGCGCAGAAGTAATTCCGCAGAAGCTAAGTTCGTCGCAAGTGGAATTCCATAAACATCGCATAGGCGTAGTAAAGCACTAACGTCAGGTTCATGTGGCTGTGCTGTTAATGGATCACGGAAAAATAAAATCAAGTCTAGCTTTCCAGTAGCAATCATCGCTCCGATTTGTTGATCGCCACCGAGTGGTCCGGACATAAGTCGCGTGATGGAAAGATCCGTTTCGTCCATAATACGCAATCCAGTTGTACCTGTAGCGTAAAGAGTGTGTTTGGCAAATATTTGTTCGTAAGCAATTGTGAAATTCACCAATTCTGCCTTTTTTTCATCATGCGCAATTAAAGCAATGTTCACACGAGTCACTTCCTTTTACGATTTCTTGACGAAGTTAGCTTATCACATAATGCGTGAAAAATCTCGCTTTTCTGTCTGCTAATTAAAAAGACCGTCGCTAGAGTGAGTATACATCCTTTTCGTTTACTAGCTTATTGAGTAAGTTTACCCATTTTAGAAGGTAATCGTTTCATTGTAGTCACTTCGGTGCTGGCGAAAGGCAATCCTTAACGCGCCGGAGCGGTAACAGAAAGCAGAAACCTTACTAACTCCAAAATCCTCAAAATCGCAATAAAAAAACTACCCTCCCCAAAAAAAGGGGGATAGTCTTCAGTTTACGAATGGAACAGCAACAACTTGCCTAAAGGAGACGCCAAGCGGTGTGTGCGCTCCAGTAAATCCTTCTCAGTCAGCAACTGAAGCCCTTGCTCCTTCGCCGCCTCGTCCGTCTCCGCAGTAAAAGTCTCCTCCGTAATTAGTGAACCGTCCTTCTCATAAGCAGTCAATTTGTAAGTCTTCATATAATAGCCCCCATCAATTTTTCTCCGGAATTCAATCAATACCAAGAGATGAATAGTCATTCAGTATTAATTGTAAGCGGTTTCTATAAGAGTTTCAATAAAAATGAAACAATTCTCTCTTTTAATCGTAGAATCAACTAGACAGAATGTAAAGGAGACGATGTAAATGGCCTTGCAGCTACAACAAGTCACTAAACGATTTGGTGACTTCACAGCGGTAGATCAGCTATCGTTAACTGTGGAAGAAGGAACGATGTACGGCTTTTTAGGCGCGAACGGAGCCGGAAAGACGACTACATTCCGAATGATTCTTGGTTTATTGACCGCAACAGAAGGGACAATTGCTTGGAACCATCAACCGATCACGTACGCCACGAGTCCGCAAATTGGCTATTTGCCAGAAGAACGGGGACTGTACCCGAAAATGAAAGTGCAGGAACAACTGATCTTTCTCGGGCAATTGCGTGGTATGAATAAATCGGATGCCAAACAAGCGGCCCTCAATTGGCTCGAGCGATTTGAAGTTCCGCATTATACGAATAAAAAAGTAGAAGAATTATCGAAAGGGAACCAGCAGAAAATCCAAGTAATCGCTGCGCTCATGCATAATCCGAAATTATTAATTTTGGATGAACCGTTTTCGGGACTAGATCCTGTAAACGTCGAAATGCTGAAGAAAGCTATTATCGATTTTCGTAATGGGGGAGCGACGATCCTTTTCTCCAGCCACCGCATGGATCATGTAGAAGAACTATGTGAACAACTTAGTATTATTCATCAAGGTCAGCAATTAGTCAGCGGAAAATTACGTGATGTGAAACGTTCATTTGGCAAACAGAATGTCAGGCTTCGCGCAGACTTCCCTTTGGATGACTTGGATGCTATTGCAGGTGTCGAAGTAGCACATCATTCATTGGATGGTGCGGTGTTTCAGGTAGGCAGTGATACAGTGGCTGAACGATTGTTACAAGCGGCGTTGCAAAAAGGACCGATCCGCCATTTTGAAATAGAGGAACCATCATTGCAAGATATTTTTATTGCAAAAGTAGGTGAGGACAATGCGTGAGTTTTGGATTATTTTCAAGCAAAGTTTTATTACGAAAGCGAAAACGAAATCATTCTTCATCACTACGTTCATCATGGTAGCAGGAATTTTCCTCTTCGCAAACCTATCCACCATCATTCAGTCGGCGAGCAACTTAATAGGGGATAGTGAAGAGGAAATCGTTGCGGTTGTAGACGGAAGTGGGAAACTTGCAGACCAGCTGGAAGAACAATTGAACAATAGTAGAGAAGATATTGTCATTGAACGTTCTACTGAATCGGTGGAACAGCTAAAGAAACGAGTAGAAGAGGAACAAATTACCGCATTTTTAGAAGTGAATATTGATGAAACGAATACAATTCATGCCATATATACGACGAGCAGTTTGGTCGATCAATACGTTCCTTCCGCTTTACAAGATGCATTGCAGGCGATCCAGACAGAAGTAAATGCAGATCAATTGTCATTGACTACTGAACAAGTAGCAACTTTATTTACATCGGTACAATTTGAAAAGCAGAACATCTCTGATTCTGCTAAATCAGAAGACGAGTTAAATTCCGCCAGAGTATTAGTATATGTTTTAATGTTCGTCATTTACTTTGCGGTAATTATTTATTCGTCTATGATTGCGACAGAAGTGGCGACAGAAAAATCTTCGCGTGTAATGGAGATTTTAATCTCAAGTGTTTCTCCAGTGAAGCATATGTTTGCTAAAGTATTAGGGATTGGTTCACTAGGGATAGTTCAGATTATGATCTATGGCGTAGCAGGTTTGCTTGCATATAAACTATCTTCAGTGAGTGAGGAAAATGACTTGTCTGCTTTCTTCAGTTTAAAAAACTTGGAAATGAGCACACTCGTCTATGCAGTTGTATTTTTCTTGCTTGGATACTTTTTATATGCGACGCTTGCGGCATTGCTCGGGTCACTTGTTAGTCGAACGGAAGATGTGCAGCAAATGATCATGCCAATGTCTTTACTTATCGTGGCAGCTTTCATCATCGCAGCAACAGGGCTCGGTAATCCAGAATTGGGGTATTTAAAAATTGCATCCTTTATTCCGTTTTTCACTCCACTCGTTATGTTTTTACGAGTCGGTTTATTGGATCTTCCACTCTGGGAGCCGTTACTATCTATTGGCATTTTGATTGTCACAATCGGTATTCTTGGCTGGTTTGGAGCAAAAGTGTATCGTGGCGGAGTGTTGATGTACGGACCTTCTCGCTCATTGAAAGATATAAAGAAAGCGATTCGCCTTGGGAAAGAATAATTCAAAAGCCTGTCATCCGATTAAGATGGCAGGCTTTTGTCTGTGCTATCCAGCAACGGATTGAGTATGGTAAAATAGAGAACGAGTATTCGTGAAAGGAATGTGTATATGGAGACAATTCGTTTTTTACATACAGCGGATCTGCATTTGGACAGTCCGTTTAAAGGGATGTCCGCAAGTGGTCCGGATGAAATAGAAAAAATCCAACAATCAACGTTTCAAGCATTTGATCGAATGATTACTTATGCAGTCGAACAACAACCTGATTTCATTGTAATAGTAGGGGATATATACGATGGAGAAGATCGCAGTTTACGCGCGCAAATTCGTTTTCAGCAAGGGATGAAACGATTGGATCAAGCACAAATACCTGTATTCTTATCCTATGGAAATCACGATCATTTAGCGGGGAAATGGACACGGGTTTCATTGCCGGAAAATGTTCATGTGTTTGCGGAAACAGTTGAGCAAAAGCGACTAACTGTCAGGGGAGAGACTGTTACATTGCACGGTTTTAGTTATCCGCAGCGTCACGTAAGAGAGCCGATGATTGCAGACTACCAACAAGCGGACGAAGGAATACATATCGGGATGTTACACGGAAGTGTCGCGGGAGATTCCGCTCATGCAGTATACGCACCATTTACTATAAGCGACCTTCAGCGTAAAAACTATCAGTATTGGGCGCTCGGGCATATACATAAACGTCAAGTATTGGCACAAAACCCGCCAATTGTGTATCCGGGCAATTTACAAGGGCGGCATAAAAATGAACAAGGAGTAAAAGGGTTTTACGATGTCTCGCTATCAGGTAATCAATCCTCTATGACATTTGTACCGGCCTCCGCTATCGTTTTTACAACACTCACGATATCTTGTGAAGGGATTGAGTATGCAGATGACTGGGTGGCGGTCTGTCAAAAAGCAATTGACTATGTAGCGGCGGAGATAGGAAATATCATTATAGAGCTTGTCATGACAGATACAGAAAGTTTGGCGACTGCCTTACAACGGACTTCTTCTGAATCGGAATGGCTTGAAATTTTGCGCGAACAATATATTCTCCAAGAACCCTTCGTATGGATCCGTGCGATTGAGTGGCCGACATTATCTGCTAATGATTTTTCGACTTCGCTTGTTGACCCAGTAGTAGATACGATGAAGAACTGGCAGGCAGACGAATGGGATGACGTGTTGGCTGAGCTGTACAGCCATCGCGTAGGTCGCTATATAGAGCCGCTAACGACGAGTGGTAGAGAGCAATTGCACCAGCAGGCAAGCGCATTATTAGCGTCTGAATTACTGAAGGAGAGTTGATATGAAAATTCAAAAACTAGTTCTTTATGGATTCGGTCAACATGAGAATGTAGAAATCAATTTTCAATCGGGTATGAATTTGCTGTATGGCCCGAATGAAGCAGGAAAGACGACGATTCAGCAAGCCATTCTCCAAATACTATTTGGATTTCCTCAAAAAAATCAGCAAGAGCTTCGTTATGAACCGAAGACAGGCGGGAAATATGGCGGGTGTCTTTATATGACAGACGAAGAATTTGGTTCTTGGATGATTGAACGGGTTCGTGGCAAATCTTCTGGTGATGTGACAATTCATTATGAAGATGGGCGCACTGCTAGTGAGGAAGAACTGAAACGTCTGTTACGCGGATATGATCGTCCGGCATTTGAAGCAATTTTCTCCTTCTCATTATTTCAATTACAAGGATTAGAGAAAATGGATGAAGAGGATATTAGCCGGACTTTATTAGCTTCAGGGACAACAGGTCTTGATACATTGTGGAAAATAGAAAAAAGGATGGATAAAGAGCTGGCGGGATTATTTAAAAAAGCCGGCCGTAATCCGCTGATCAATCAAAAGCTAAAAGAATTAAAAGAACTGGAAATAGAAAAACAAAAAGAACAGCAGAAGCTTTCTTCTTTTGAACCGCTCACACTTCGGAAGCAACAAGTATATGAACAATTGCAGGCATTACGTGTAGAGGAACAACAATTATATGAGCAAGTTGAAGAACAGCGTATCGCGATGCAAGTACTGCCATTGCAACAACAACAGCAACAAGTGAAAGAGCAACTGAATGCTATAGTGCATAAACAGTTCCCAGCGGATGGTATTCGGCGATATGAAGAACTGGCGAGTAAGCAAAGCGAACTTCATTCAAAAAAGGAACGTCTGTTGAAAGAACAACAGCAGATTGCAGAAGAGTTTGCTGTACGACCGTACAGTGAGCAACAACAAATCGAGCGCTGGGTGGCGCAAGAGGCAGAGTGGCACCGCTTGCGTGGAGATGTTTTATCAGCAGAACAAGAAATTCGAACGTTGGAGAAGAAGCGCCAGCAAGCAAAGCAACGACTAGGTGTAACGGAAGAACAACAACTAGCTATTGAAGAGATGGACGTATCTATTCAACGAGAGAGACAATTAGAACCATTAGTGCAAGAGCAGACAACTGCTGAGCAGCAAGTACAGGCGCTCAATCGGATGCTGGCAGAAGCAGAGAGTGACCGTCAAGAAGCGGAACAACAAAAAATATGGCTGGCTCAGCAACGGCCAACGGAAGCAGAATACCAAAAACTGAAACAACTACCTACTGTGAAAAAGAAACTGGATGAAGCGAAAGCAAGAGTAGCTATAGGTACATCATCATCCAGTCGTCCCATTGCGTTATTTTTTATTGTCATGGGACTCGTCATTGGGGCATATGGTGTGTGGCAGCAAGATTGGATTATTATAGGGATTGGCATAGTAACGGTTGCCAGTGCATTATGGATTTTAAAGAAGAATCCTGTTTCATCAGGAGAGCAAGAGACATTCATTAATCAAAATGAATCACTTGTAGTAGAATTGGAACGATTGAAAGATAGAATATATGAATACGAAAGACAAAGTGAGCAGTTGGAAAGGGAAATTACGAGACTCGACCGTAAATTAGAGAAACTTGCGGCAGAGCTGGAGCAAGTCTACAATCAAAAAGAACAGTCGAGGTTGGCTCTTACACAGGCTGTCCGACAAGATCCTATTGACAGCACAGCTAATATCCAGGAAAATTTCCGATTACTGCGTGAATACCAAGATATTGTGAATGAGCAACGGACATGGGAGAATCGATTAACGAGTAACAAACAGCAAATTCAACAGTTGCTTGAACAAGTTGAAGAATTGCTCGGTCCTATTCCGTCAGACGTTCTTTACGAAAGATTACGTGGAGAACTGACAAAACAAAAAGAGCATAAAGAAAAAAATCGCCAGCGCCAGCGTCAGATTGAAGAGTGCAATCATCAATTAGGAGAAGCGAATGCACAATTACAGCTTGTCCATCAAGAAATCGGAGAACTTTTCCGTCTGACAAACGTTTCAGAGAAAGAACAATACTATGCGGCTTATCAGCAAGTTCAAGACGCACAATTGTTACAGCGCCAATTAGCGGAAATTCATTCGCAACTTGCCTTATATTCAAAAGAACCGCTTTTATTTGACTGGACATTGCCAGAACTCGAACGGAAACGTACAGATACGACGGAGCGTCTGCAAGCACTTCGGAAAGAACTAACGGTACTTGTCGATGAACAAGCAACAGTAGATCACGCACTTGCACAAATGGAATCGAGTAAGACGTATAGTGAAATACAACAACTATTTGAAGTGAAAAAAGCTGAATTGGATGAGTTGGCCAAGCAATGGATGGTTAGAAAAGCTGTTATGGAATCTATACGTCAAACGATGAGCAGTTGGAAAGAGCATCAATTACCTGCTGTTTTGCACCTTGCCAATACGTGGTTCAGTCGATTGACGGGGAATCGGTATAGTACACTCCAGTTAACAGGAGAAGGTTATTTCCAAGCCGTGACAACAAGCGGACAGTCATTTATGATGAACGAACTGAGTCAGGCAACGAAAGAACAAGCATATCTCTCGTTACGGTTAGCACTTGCATCTGTACTAGCAGACCGCGCGCCGTTTCCAATTATAATGGATGACCCATTCGTTCACTTTGATAATGAAAGACTTTCGCGTATGATAGAAATACTTAAAGAAATACAGCCTTCTCATCAGTTGATCTATTTCACGTGCCATGAGGAAATGAAGACGAAATGGGCAGGAGAGACAGCTGTCATAGAGGTTGGAAAATGAGCTGAAGGAGAGATTCATGAATGAAAAAACTAATGGAACACCAAGTCGGCGAGGCCGTTGACATGTATTTATTGATTAAACAGGCGACAAAAGGTGTCACTCAACAAGGCAGCCCTTTCATGACATTGATTCTCCAAGATAAAAGTGGAGATCTCGAAGCGAAGTTATGGGACACAGGCGAAGAACAAGCGCAAATGTATCAAGCAGCTAGCATCGTCAAAGTAGGCGGTGAAGTCCACGAATACCGTGGGAAAAACCAACTGCGCATTAAAGCGATTCGTCCGGTAAAAGAAGAAGAAGGTGTGACAATTGCGGATTTAGTACCTTCAGCGGAAAAGAGTAAAGAAGTGCTCTTTGAAGAGCTTATGCAATACTTCTTTGAGATGAAAAATCCGCAGATTCAGCGTTTGACGCGACATCTTTTGAAGAAGCACCAAGCTGATTTCATGTTGTATCCTGCAGCTACAAGGAATCACCATGATTATGTAACGGGTTTACTCGATCACGTCGTTTCGATGTTGAAGTTAGGAAAAGCAATTGCGGAGTTGTATCCGACATTGAATAAAGATTTGCTGTATGCAGGCATCATTCTTCATGATATTGGAAAAGTCGTAGAGCTATCAGGTCCAGTTGGTACGCAGTATACGATTGAAGGAAATTTGTTAGGGCATATTACGATTATGGTGAATGAGATTTCCAAGGCGGGAGAAGAGTTGGAAATTGAAGGGGAAGAACTTATGTTGTTGCAACATATGGTTTTGTCTCATCATGGTAAGGAAGAGTGGGGCAGTCCGAAGCGTCCGATGCTGAAAGAAGCTGAAATTCTTCATTATATTGATAATATTGATGCTAAGATGAATATGCTGAATCGGGTAATGTCGAAAACGGCGCCTGGGGAGTTTTCTGAGCGAGTATTCCCGCTAGATAATCGTTCGTTTTATAAGCCAACGTTTGAATGAGGGCAGACGTAAGGGGGGTCGTTACGTTTTGTTTTAGCCGGACGACTTTCGTGGAGTCTGGTGTTTAATTGAGATCTATGCATTCGATTTTTATGGAAAAATAAATAAAAATCAGGCAAAGAAAAACTTGTGGTTTTTCTTTGCCTGGTTTATTTTTTTGCTTATTGAATGGTCTGTTTTATTATTTAGTTTCTTCTACTTCAACATCAGCGTCAGTGTCTTGATCTTCTACAATAGGTTCTTCTTCAGGTGCTGGTTGCTCATCCATTTTGAAGAGGTCTAATGCAGATTTTAAGTCTTCATCTTTAATTTTGACATCTGCGTCTTCTACTAACTTGGATACTTTAGCCAATAGTTCGCTTTCGTCTGCTTTTTCCATCAATAGCTCTTGACGGATTTCATCTTTCTTTTCGTCAGTAATTTTTTTATCTTCTTTTTGACGCTTTTCTTTTACTTCGATAATGTGGAAGCCGTGATCAGATTGAACAGGTTCGCTAATCGTGCCTGGCTCTAGGTCGTATGCTGCACTCCAGAATTCTGGAACCATAACACCGTAAGCGAACCAGTCTAATTCTCCGCCTTCTTCTTTAGAACCAGGATCTGTAGAGTATTCTTTTGCTACTTTCGCAAAATCTTCCCCTTTATCTAGCTTCTCTTTTGCTTCTTTCGCTGTCTCTTCATCTTCAACTAAAATGTGACGAGCGTTAATTTCTGTTTGTGTTTCTTCGATACGTTTGTTTAACTCTTCATCGGATACTTCGATGCCGTCAGTTAAAGCCGCTTCTTGGAGCTTGTTTAAACGAATCATTTTCTTGAAGCTGTCAGGTGTTTGACCTTGTTGAGCTAAGAACGCTTCAAAGTTTTCACCTAGCTGTTCTTTATTCTTATCAAACTCTGCATCTACTTGTTTATCATCCACTTTATACTTATCTTCAAGTACTTTTTCGAGAATGATCATTTGTAATGCTTGTTCACCGACAGATGTTTTCATCTCTTGATAGAACTCATCTTTTGTTACGTCTCCCGCTTTAGATGACATAACGACTTCGCTGTCTCCGCCTGAACAAGCAGATAGTGCGACAACGGATGCTGCGAGTGTAAATGCTAAAAATTTCTTTTTCATTATAAAACTCCCCTAATCTCTAAATATCGTTTCAAGATAACACTATAGCATAAAACGTTTGAAAAACAAAAAGGTTCCCGTTATAGATGTGCCCAACCGTCTATTTATTCTTCCGCATAAGATACAGTGTGAAAGGGGGTGCCTTCCATGAGCGGTTACACTCAAGGCGGAGCAGGTACATCCGGCTTTGCTCTAATTGTTGTTTTGTTCATTTTATTGATTATTGTAGGTGCAGCATACTTGTATTAAAAAAAGCCCGACTCCTCTTGAGGGGTGGGCTTACATAGTCTTTTAAGCGCTGAAGAAAACTTCCACATATAAAGACATAATGAGAATCGTAATAAGAATATTAACGGTCCGATAAATTTTCGGTTGTTTTTCTTCAGGAATCTCTCTGGATTGGCAAAGTGCAAATGTCATTTTATTAATTTGGTATAAATAAAATAATGAAAAAAGAATGGTAATTGTGAGAACCATGTCAGACCTCCTCTTCATGTGTCTGTACTATCATAGCAGAAATAGTGAACAAAAGGAAAAAAAGCAAGTTGCCTAGAGCTTGCTTTTATGTTTCCGTTTGAAATTTTTGGATATAATCATTTTCGTCTTCGTAGGTCTTTTCGATATTTTGGAAGCCCCGTTCGAAGATATCCATGAAATCGTCTCCGTAAATATTACGTAAGACAGACATGACCTCAAGGAATTCAGGGAATTTCCCATAGATGTCACGGATAGGTAGTGAGCCTTGGAGAACACTGTAATCTCTATTGTGGTAATTGGCATTCATTTCAATAAGAAGATTTTTACCTTTTTCAGTTACAGTTACATATGTATTCCGGCGGTCATCACTTTTTTTGGAAAAGTATAGTAGCTCACGTTGTTCTAATTTTTTAGAGAAATTAAATGCTGTAGAGACGTGCATCACTCCAAATTTCGCTATATCAGAAATTGTCGCACCTTCTAAGTGAAAAGCAATCCATAAAATATGATGTTCATTAATATTCAGTTCATACGGTTTAATCCATTGTTGCCAATCTTTTTCAACTGCTTTCCATAATGCTTTTGACATTTGAGCAACGCGTTGATTAAAGATCATTGCTTCTTTGCGTGAAATGTTTTGCTCTGCCATGGTGCACCTGCTTTCTTTCTATCTTTTTATTTATTATACCAAAAAAGCAACAAATAAAAAAGACGGAATAATAAAATAATTAGGAGTGTGAGTAAATGTCTGCAACATACAGTCATTACAACGGTTGCAGTTTATCTTTAGTAGTGGATCAGCCCTAAGATTGCGGCTGATCCAGTAGAGGGAATATTTATTGCGCGCTAAATGACTTTTCTAAGTCTTCAAGAGCACGTTGAATTGCCGAAATTTCTTTTTCCAAGCGTTTCTTATTATGTTCAGCAGAACGCTTCCAGTCAGCTACTGATTCTTTCATCTCTTGTACAGTCTCCGGTACCAACTCTTTAGCTTCCTCAGATAAATCTGTGACAGACTCTTTCAAGTCTTCTACTTTCCCTTTGACATCTTTCAGCTTATCTCTCATTTCACGAGAGGCGGTTTTGACGCTGGAGCGCAGTTCGCTTCCTGGTTGTGGTGTAGAATATAGTACGGCCACAGCTGAAGTGACAGCACCTGCTGCTAGCCCAATAAAAAATGTAGACGCTTTCATATAGAAAACACTCCTTTTTTAGATTATTATATTATTAAAGCATGCAACCCGCAGATGGGCAATAGAGATTGAGAAATTATTATTCAAACTAAAGCATTTTATTGAATTACGTATAAAAGCGAAAGAATGAAAGAGGTATATGTTTACAGTTTCTCAAACGGCGCAAACGTTACACGTGATTGCACAGTACAGCCAGGCGAATATTTTGCTCCTCGCCTGACTCTCTTTCAATACGCAGTGAACGAATAATTTTCAATCAATCTTCCAGTCTTTGTTTAATGTCGCCAGCGATTTCGGAAACGACTTCCATAGGGAACTGTTCCACTTTCGAGTTGAATTCTACATGCAATCCGTCCGACTTGTCGTAACGTGGAATAAAGTGCATATGGAAATGAAAAACGGATTGACCGGCGAATGAACCGTTGTTTTGCAATACATTCATCCCAGTAGGTTGAAACTCTTCTTTCAATGCATTAGCGATTTTTGGTGCTACTTTAAATAAGTTTGCTGCTTCTTCTTCTGTCAATTCATACAAGTTTTCGCGATGCGTTTTCGGGATTAACAGTACGTGGCCTTTCGTAACAGGCATAATATCCATGAAGGCAATGACGTGCTCGTCTTCGTACACTTTTTCTCCCGGGATCGTTCCTTCTACAATTTTGCAGAAAATACATGAGGTCATTTCTACACTTCCTTTCATGTTTGGATGTATTGTAGCATATTTTCTGATAGTTAACGAAGGCAGAGAAAGCAATTTTATAAATTCTTTGCTAAAATGAAAAGGAAGATAGGAGGAAATAGAATGGCAATCCTAGAACTACAAGATGTAACCGGTGGGTATACGCGCAAACCTGTACTGCACGACCTTTCATTCAAGATTGAAAAAGGCGAACTGGTTGGCTTAATCGGATTAAATGGTGCAGGGAAGAGTACGACAATTAAGCATATTATTGGGGTCATGAATCCTTTGCAAGGAACTATTACTATTGACGGGGCAACGTTCAGCGACAAAGCGCATTACCGCCAATCATTCAGTTATATTCCGGAGACGCCTGTATTATACGAAGAATTGACTTTGCAGGAGCATCTGGAACTGACTGCGATGGCGTACGGATTGGACAAGCAACAGTTCGAAATTCGTACAGAACAGTTACTGAAAGAATTCCGAATGGAAAAACGTTTGAAATGGTTCCCGGCGCATTTCTCGAAAGGGATGCGTCAAAAAGTCATGATTATGTGTGCATTTCTTGTAGAACCTAAATTATATATTATCGATGAGCCGTTTGTTGGACTCGATCCATTGGCGATTCGCGCATTACTTGATCAAATCATTGAGCGTAAAAACGCAGGCGCATCTATCCTCATGTCCACTCACGTACTAGCGACTGCGGAGAAGTATTGTGATCGCATCATTTTACTGCATGAAGGTCGCGTTCGAGCGAATGGCACGATGGATGATTTACGCAGAGCGTTCGGTCGTCCCGATGCTACATTGGATGATTTATACATTGCGATGACTGAGGAATCTGATCATGAACAGCATGCATGATATTTGGAGCCAGCGTTTCTTTCATTACGTCAATGAATTACAGAAATATATGCGTTATGTATTTACGGGGCACTTGGCAATCGTCTTCATGTTTGCGATCGGTGCTGGCGGGTATGCGTATAGTGAATGGCTGAAAGAAGTGCCTGTAAGCTTTCCATCGCTATCGATTGTAGCCATAATCATTGCATTATTGTTGATGAAATCAGCACCTACTACATTATTGAAACCAGCAGATATTGTGTATTTTTTACCGCTTGAACATCAATTACCCAACTATATGAAACGTTCATTGACATGGTCTACATTTTCTCAATTGCCATTACCGCTCATTTCGATGGTTGTGGCTTTGCCTCTTTTACGCGCGACTGATGTAGGGACAGGCCTAGAGTATTTGCTTACTATGCTGTGGATCATTGCGGTCAAAGGTGCGTATGTACGAACTGAATTCAATGTCCGTATCGCGGCACCTGAATTTATTTGGCCGGACCGGATCATTCGTTTACTCGCTGCATTTATTGTGATCTATTTAGGTTTACTTTGGGGTCCGATCGTCTTTGTAGCAGGGATTGCATTTGCTATTCTCTATGCGAAGTTCTGGGAGAAGAAATCTGATCAGTATCCGTTCCCGTACGAGCAGTTTATTGAATTGGAACAAAACCGTATGATGCGTTTTTATAGATTTGCTAATTACTTTACTGAGGTACCGCATTTAGTCGGTTCGGTCAGTAAACGAAATTGGCTAAAGTTTGCTATGAAGCGTTCGACGTTCAAGCGTCGCGACGTGCAGTCTTATTTAGTCGTTCGAACATTTATCCGGACAGATGATACATTTTGGCTCTGGTTGCGGCTCACTGCATTATCCGCTTTAGGCGCTTTCTTAATACCGCTACCTATCGTGTCATTTATCTTCGTTGGCGCATTAGCCTTCGCTACGGCGGTACAGCTTATCCTAGCGCTGGAAGGCGGAGTGGAATTTACGATGGATCAGTTATATCCTGAAGAGCAAGAAAAGTCCCAGAGTACAGCAGTGCGTTCGTTAGTTAGAAAACTCATTTGGTTACAAGCTAGTATCCTATTGCTGGTAGCTTTACCGCTATACGGTCTTAGCTTGACGCCCGTATTGATCGCACTGATCGCTTGGATAATAGGAGAAGCGACGATCCGTTTGACGAAGGAACAAGTGAAAGAAATCTAAGGAAGACAGTATTTTTGCGAAACGACGAAATTGTCTGAATATATATACCTAGTTCTCTTTGCATGAAATGAATGAAAATAATTCAAAAGTTCGAATAGTTAGATTTGTAGTTGCAATTCATGTTTCATTGCATATATAATTACTAAAAGGTATCAGGGGTGAGAGAGATGAACAATAACAATTCATATGCTGAGTTTTTAAAAGCCGTAGGGAATAACAGTACTTCTCTCCAGGCGGAAAAATTACTAAACGAAATTTATTGGGATTTATTTCTGCAACATATTCACCGAGAGCAAACGCAAGCCCGTATTATGAACCTGATTGATGACGCCTTGGATCGCAATGACAAAGAAGCATTTGAACGCTACACACAACAATTAATCGACCTTTCAGAAGAACAAGAATATCATTTAGAATTGTAAACAAAAAGCGGTTTGGACATAACACGAAAAAGCGTAAAGGACACTTCATCCTTTACGCTTTTTCGTGTGTTTGATATCTTGTGTTCGTTTATGAAAGTAGAAGATTGAATGTGGTGAGACTGACTTAGAATGTCATGCGGCTTGCGCTTCCAGACGATACGCTTTCCGGAGGGGACGCGGCGGACCGTCAAGCGCTGCGGGTTACGCCTGTCAAATGCAAAGATGTGCTCCTTCTCGCTGCGCTTCACTCGCAAAAGCCGTCCTTCGCTACGGCTTTTCCTGATCCTCTCGGAGTCGATCGTTTTCCAGCTTCAGCCGGACTTTGTGTATGTAAGACAGGTTGATCACTCTTTGTAGGTAGTAAAAACCAAGTAAAATTGTCTGATACCATGCGATCGTTTTTGAAGTTAAAAAGCGGTGAAGTGTTGCTGGCTACTATGACTGTTTCAATGGACTGAGTGGAAAAAGCAATGACTCTATATGTATTCAATCAGGCAATCCAAAGCTTTATCTACACTGTTCAGGAAGTAGAGCTTACCATACTCTATTTCTGGACGAACACAAACTGACTTACGAACACAAATTCAAGGATTCTCCCGGAAGAACCGGCGACTCCTGGAGGATCAGTGCGACAGGCGTAATCGCCAATGCACTTCTGGCGAGTCCGCCGCGCACCCTCAGGAAAGCGTCCGGTTCTGCAGGGAGAATCCTAGCACGTATACTATTTTTCTGCACCACCAAAGGAAAAGTCATTCCCCCGACTCTAAACTACGCGTTTCTTTATATCGCAAAAGGGTATGATTACATACATAACATAAAGTTTAAAACGTACGTTCGTTAATTCTTTAGAAAAAACGCGTATTGTGGTAAAATAGAAAGACTAGGTGTTTTTAGAATGGGAGTGGAAACTAGTGAACGAAACATTTCAATTACAGGCACCTTACACACCACAAGGAGATCAACCTAAAGCAATTGCTAGTCTTGTTGGGGGCCTGCGAGAAGGTAAGAAGCATCAAACATTACTAGGTGCGACAGGAACTGGGAAAACATTCACCGTTTCCAACGTTCTCACCGAAATTAATAAACCTACCCTGGTCATTGCACATAATAAAACATTGGCCGGTCAATTATATAGCGAGTTCAAAGAGTTTTTTCCAAATAATGCAGTAGAATATTTTGTCAGTTTCTATGATTTTTATCAACCGGAAGCTTATGTGCCGCAAACGGATACGTACATTGAAAAAGATTCCTCTATTAATGACGAGATTGACAAACTTCGGCACTCCGCCACCAGTTCATTATTTGAACGAAATGACGTACTCATTGTGGCATCCGTGTCTTGTATATACGGGCTCGGTTCCCCGGAAGAATACAATGAAATGGTCTATTCTCTACGCAAAGGCATGGAAGTTCCGCGCAATGAATTATTACGCAAGCTCGTAGATATCCAATATGAGCGCAATGACATTAACTTCACACGAGGAACATTCCGTGTAAGAGGTGACGTGGTCGAAGTATTCCCTGTTGCACGTGATGAGCGCTGCATTCGATTGGAGTTCTTTGGAGATGAAATTGAGCGGATTCGTGAAGTGGATGCGTTAACAGGTGAAGTGATCGGGGATCGTGACCACGTAGCCATCTTCCCGGGTTCCCACTTCGTTACCCGTGAAGAAAAATTACTGAAAGCCATAGATAATATTGAGATTGAACTAGAACAACAGCTAAAATATTTACGTGAAAATGATAAATTACTTGAAGCGCAACGCTTGGAACAACGTACGCGCTATGACTTGGAAATGATGCGCGAGATGGGTTTCTGTTCAGGTATTGAAAACTATTCACGGCATTTGACACTACGAGAAGCAGGAGCTACGCCTTATACACTACTCGATTATTTCCCTGACGATTTTTTAATCGTTGTGGATGAAAGTCACGTTTCACTGCCGCAAATTCGTGGGATGTACAACGGAGACCAAGCTCGTAAGAAAGTATTGGTGGAACATGGCTTCCGCCTTCCTTCCGCATTAGACAACCGTCCGTTAATGTTCGAAGAGTTTGAAGAACATATTAGCCAAGCTATGTATATTTCAGCTACGCCTGGACCTTATGAAATTGAACATACCGACGAAATGGTAGAGCAAATCATTCGCCCGACAGGTTTATTGGATCCCGTTATCGAAGTGCGTCCGATTGAAGGACAGATTGATGACTTGCTGGATGAGATTCAGTTGCGTATCGAGCGTGATGAACGTGTATTAATTACGACGTTGACTAAGAAGATGTCAGAAGACTTGACGGATTACTTGAAAGATATCGGCATTAAAGTACAGTACCTCCATTCAGACGTCAAGACACTTGAGCGAACGGAAATCATTCGGGAGCTTCGATTAGGAACGTATGACGTATTGATCGGTATTAACTTACTGAGAGAAGGAATTGATATACCGGAAGTGTCATTAGTCGCCATTTTGGATGCTGACAAAGAAGGCTTCTTGCGTTCGGAACGTGCGTTAATTCAGACGATTGGACGATCTGCACGTAACTCTGAAGGCCGCGTCATCATGTATGCGGATAAGATGACTGACT
The DNA here is from genome assembly GCF_003351785.1 of Sporosarcina sp. PTS2304. Taxonomy (GTDB): domain Bacteria; phylum Bacillota; class Bacilli; order Bacillales_A; family Planococcaceae; genus Sporosarcina. The sequence continues at coordinate 1,911,001 of NZ_CP031230.1, read as the reverse complement.
CCATGAAGAAAGCGATTGGGGAGACAGAGCGCCGTCGTGAAATTCAGATGGCTTATAATAAAGAACATAATATTACCCCTACAACGATCAAAAAGCCGATCCGTGAAATTATTCGTGCGACACAAGTAGCTGAAGAATCAGAGTCGTACTTGAAACGTCTGACGGATGGCAAGAAGCTTTCAAAAGATGATAAAGAATTATTGCTCATAAAGTTAGAAAAAGAAATGAAAGAAGCAGCAAAAGCCCTCGACTTCGAAAGGGCTGCCGAGTTACGAGACACGGTCATAGAACTGAAGGCAGAAAGGTAGAGACCGAATGAAAAATAAGGAACTCATCATACAAGGAGCGAGAGCCCATAATTTAAAAGATATTACTGTTAAGATTCCCCGTGACCAACTAGTTGTGCTCACGGGTTTATCGGGTTCAGGGAAATCATCACTTGCGTTTGATACGATTTACGCAGAGGGACAACGGCGTTATGTAGAATCTTTATCTGCTTATGCCCGTCAATTTCTTGGACAGATGGACAAACCTGATGTTGATGCGATTGAAGGATTATCTCCTGCGATTTCAATCGATCAAAAGACGACGAGTAAAAATCCCCGGTCTACAGTCGGCACAGTAACAGAGATTTATGATTACTTGCGTTTACTGTATGCGCGTGTAGGGAAACCTTTCTGTCCGATTCACGGGATCGAGATATCTACACAAACCGTACAGCAAATGGTGGATCGTGTAGTAGAACTACCTGAACGTACACGTATTCAAATATTGGCACCGATTATTTCGGAGCGTAAAGGGACACATGCGAAGTTAATTGAAGATATAAAGAAACAAGGGTATGTACGGATTCGAGTAAATGGAGAAACGATTGACCTAGATGATCATATCGAGCTCAATAAAAATAAAAAACATACGATTGAAATCGTGATCGACCGCATCGTCATGAAAGAAGGCGTGGAGACACGTTTAAGTGATTCATTGGAGTCCGCACTGCGCTTGGCGGACGGTAATGTTATTGTAGATGTCATAGGGGAAGAAGAGTTGTTTTTCAGTGAACATCACGCTTGCCCGTTATGCGGATTTTCTATAGGTGAACTAGAGCCGCGGATGTTTTCATTTAACAGTCCGTTCGGTGCCTGTCCGGAATGTGACGGACTAGGGATGAAGCTTGAAGTCGATCCGGAGCTAGTTATACCTAACGGAGATTTGACACTGAAAGAACACGCCATTGCTCCTTGGGAACCGACCAGTTCACAATACTATCCGGAACTATTAGCGACGGTTGCCAAGCATTATAAAATTGCGATGGACGTGCCGGTTAGCGAGCTGGCGGATGAAGATGTGCAGAAGCTGTTGAAAGGATCCAGTAAAGAGAAGATCCACTTCCGTTATACAAATGAATTCGGCAATACGCGAGACAGCAATATATTTTTCGAAGGTGTGCTACGGAATGTTGAACGACGCTATCACGAAACATCTTCTGACTATATTCGTGAACAAATGGGTAAATATATGACTGAAAAGCCGTGTCCATCATGTGAAGGATACCGTTTGAAGAAAGAGTCGCTTTCAGTATTGGTTGACGGTCAGCATATCGGAAAAATTACGGAGCGCTCCATTGTGGAGACGGTGAAGTTTTTTGAGCAATTGAAGCTTTCCGAAAAAGACGCGCAAATTGCGGATATGATTTTAAAAGAAATTCAGGAACGTTTAGGGTTTTTAATTAATGTGGGGTTGGATTACTTAAACTTATCACGCGCAGCCGGAACGTTGTCGGGGGGAGAGGCACAGCGTATCCGTCTGGCTACACAAATCGGTTCCCGACTGACAGGAGTACTTTATATTTTAGATGAACCGTCAATTGGTTTACACCAACGGGATAACGATCGGTTAATCGGTACGCTTCAAAACATGCGTGATATCGGAAATACATTAATCGTAGTGGAACATGATGAAGATACGATGATGGCAGCCGATTACTTAATAGATATCGGTCCAGGCGCAGGTGTAGCGGGTGGTGAAGTAGTCGCTGCGGGAACTCCTGCAAAAGTAATGAAAAATAAAAAGTCTTTAACAGGACAGTATTTAAGCGGAAAGAAATTTATCCCTTTACCAGTCTCACGCAGACCGAGAGATGAACGAAGTATCGTGATTAAAGGTGCTGCTGAAAACAACTTAAAGCAGATCGATGTTGAATTCCCGCTAGGTCAATTCATCGCTGTTACAGGTGTGTCAGGGTCTGGGAAAAGTACATTAGTGAATGAAATATTGCATAAAACATTGGCACAAAAATTGAATCGTTCAAAACAAAAACCCGGAAAATTCGATAGCGTGACAGGGGTTGAACAGTTAGAAAAAGTCATCGATATCGACCAGTCGCCTATCGGACGGACACCTCGCTCCAATCCAGCAACGTATACAGGTGTATTTGATGATATCCGCGATGTGTTTGCGATGACCAATGAAGCGAAAGTCCGTGGCTATAAAAAAGGCCGTTTCAGTTTCAACGTCAAAGGCGGTCGTTGCGAAGCTTGTCGTGGAGACGGAATTATTAAGATTGAAATGCACTTTTTGCCCGATGTATATGTTCCTTGTGAAGTGTGCCATGGGAAACGATACAATCGCGAGACACTCGAAGTGACATACAAAGGAAAGAATATTGCAGATGTGCTAGCGATGACAGTGGAAGATGCAGTCGTATTTTTTGAGAATATCCCTAAAATTCATCGTAAGTTACAAACGATTGTGGATGTAGGACTTGGTTACGTACAGTTGGGTCAGCCAGCAACGACACTGTCGGGTGGTGAAGCACAGCGAGTGAAGCTGGCGTCTGAGCTGCATAAACGTTCCACTGGAAAGTCGTTTTATATTTTAGACGAGCCGACGACAGGTCTTCACGTCCACGATATTGCGAAATTATTAGATGTGCTACAGCGGTTGGTGGATGGCGGCAATACGGTTCTTGTCATTGAGCATAATTTAGACGTCATTAAAACTGTCGATCATATTATTGATATAGGTCCTGAAGGCGGAGATAAAGGTGGAGAGATTGTAGCGACGGGGACACCGGAAGAAATTGCGGAAGTGAAAGAATCATATACTGGGAAGTACTTGCATTCCATTCTTGAAAGGGATCGCAATCGAATGAAAGAACAAATAAAAAAAACGGCGAAAAAATAATCGAATGAAACTTTTTACAAGCACAACCGTATAAATAAGTAGGAAATGAACGGAATGTTCAAAAACGAGGAGGAATTGCGTCATGCAAAACGAACGTGTACGAATACTTACTTTGCTTGAAGAAGGAAAGATTACAGCCGACGAAGCACTTAAACTATTGGAAGCGATGGGAAATGAATCACACGCAACAGCGGAAGAGGAGAAACCATCAGCAGATGCTTTTTTTGAAGATATTCGCAAGGAATTCATGACAGCTGGAGATCGCTTTATGCAATTTATGGATACAGCGGTTCATCGTGTAAAAGAGTTCGATTTTGAAGCACCTTTCAGCAAGTCTGTAGCTTTCACACATGTGGAGAAAAAGTCGGCGGAAGATATTGAAGATCTACTGATCGATATCGATCATGGGGCAGTGGAAATTCATCCGTCTGATGATGGAGAAATTACAGCGATGTTCACCGTTAAGCATTTCAATAATGATTCTGAAACAGAAGCGTTGAGTCAGTTCCTAGACAAATTATTATTTATAAAAGATGGCAAGAAACTACGTATCAGCAGTGATTTGAAAATGTTGCAAGTCAATCTGAAGCTGTACGTCCCCGCTGCAATGTACGGGAAATTATCCGTCCGTTTATTAAATGGCGCTTGTTCAGTAGAAGGCATTGAATGCAATGACTTACGCATTAAAACAGCGAACGGGAAAATCGAATGTTCAAATATCAAGTTTGACGAAGCAGAAATCCAAACGGCCAATGGTATGGTGCGCTTGTTGAAAGTACATGGGGATAAGCTAGAGACGGAAACGTTGAATGGTCGAGTCTATGTAGATGGGGAAGTAGTCGCTATTGAAGCGAAGTCATTGAATGGGAATGTGACATTGACTACTACATCAGCAAAGGCTAGATGTTTAGAAGCAAAATCCATTAGCGGAGCGGTAGAGTTGTATTTCCCTTCTTCTTTAGCGGTCAAAGGGGAAATTTCATCCAATATGGGCAAGCTGGACTTACAGCTAAAAGACGTATCACGTGTGGAAGAGCAAGAACAATTTTTACACCGTACGATTCGTTTTGGTAAAACAGTGGAAAACGAAGAACAAGCACCTATTCAAATTATCGGAGAATCTAAAACAGGCTCTGTAATGGTGCGTTATAATTCAGTTGAAATCTAAGTAATAGCGAAAACACACCTGACGAGCCCGTTCATGCCGGCGCATCAGGTGTGTTTTTTTATTTAGCATATAACCAACAAAGGATGCCGAATGTCAGCGCGCGGGCGCATTGTAGCTGGTATTCTTTATTTTGTAAAAGGGTTGCTTCGGTTTGATTGGACATGAAGCCACATTCCGCAAGAATCGCTGGCATATGAGTATCGCGCAAAACAGCAAAATCAGCTTTTTTCACACCTCGATCGACGCGCTTGCAAGCTGCAATTAGCGCACTTTGTACATTTGACGCCAGAACCGCTGAACTTTTACTGGCGCGAGGGTAAATATACGTCTCGATTCCTTGTGCATCATTCCACCCGGTCCCATAGGCATTTGCGTGGATCGAAACGAAGGCATCTGCACGCAATCGATTCGCGGTTGCTGTCCGTTCATGCAATGGGACGTCTCTAGAAATCGTGTGTGTGTAATGTACTTGTATGCCTTCCGCACGTAAAAACTTCCCCACCCATTCTGCAACTGCTACATTAAAATGGAATTCCCGAAGCTTGCCGTCAGGTGTCCGCTTGCCTGGAGTTTCCGGTCCATGGCCTGCGTCAACAATTATTAGTGTCAATTTAGTTCACTCTCCTTTATCCTCTATATAGAGGAAACTTGTAAAAAGGAGACGATAAGAAGCAATCCATTTCTTTTCTTTTCCTTCATGTTAAAATAAACAACAGACGAACAGCTTACGTAAGTAGAAAGTGGGGAACTTTATGTATGAATTGACAGTGGAAGATATTATGAATCAATTTTCATTGGAATTGATCGCTGGACATGACGGCATTCATCGGGAGATTCATATGAGTGATATTTCACGACCAGGATTGGAAATGGCAGGTTATTTTGACTATTATCCATCGGAACGTGTACAAGTCATCGGCCGAAAAGAAATGTCTTTTTTAGAAACATTGCCTGCGGTGACACGCAGAAAAAGATTGGAGCGTCTTTGTTCCATTGACACGCCGGCATTTATCATTGCGCATGGAGAAGAAGGTCCGAAAGAGCTTGGACAATTAGCGGAAGAGAAAGGGATCCCTGTACTGCGAACGGATTACAAGACGACACAGTTTTCAGGAATGCTGACCAATTACTTAGTCGGTCAGTTAGCACCGATGACTACAGTTCATGGTGTGTTAGTCGACGTCTACGGGGTAGGGGTCTTAATCACTGGTGGCAGCGGGGTAGGAAAAAGTGAGACTGCATTGGAACTCATTAAAAAAGGCCATAGACTGGTGGCGGATGATTCAGTCGAAATTCGTCAAGTATCTGAAAACGTCTTGATTGGTACGTCACCGAAACTTCTTAAGCATATGCTGGAAATTCGTGGGGTGGGAATCATTGATTTAATGACGTTATTTGGTGCTAGTTCTGTAAAAGACGATAAGCGGGTGTTATTAGCGGTCGATTTGGAAATTTGGGACGAGAAAAAACATTACGATCGGTTAGGGATTGATGAAGAGAAAATTGAAATATTAGATTCACAAATTACGAAACTATCAGTACCTGTTCGACCCGGGCGGAATATTGCTGTCATTATTGAAGTAGCGGCAATGGATTACCGGATGAAGCGTCTCGGCCATAATGCGGCTGAAGAATTCACGAAGCGTTTAGACCAAGCCATCGCAGAGAACGCAGAACTACTAGAAGAAGAGGAGCGCGACTAAGTGAACTTATTGTTACTGGCGATTAACCCTGTCGCAATTAGAATTGGAAGTGCGGATACAGCCATCGAAGTTCGGTGGTACGGTATTCTAATCGCATTAGGAATTATTTTAGGGTTTTTAGTAGTCCAACGTGAAATGCTAAAGAGAGGCATGCACCCGGACTTTTTGACAGATATGCTCATTTGGGCGATTCCGATTTCCATCATTAGTGCACGGATTTATTATGTCATCTTCACGTGGGATTTCTATAAAGATCATCCTGGACAGATCATACAAATTTGGAATGGCGGTATCGCGATACACGGTGCGCTCATCGGTGCTGTCATTACAGCGGTCATTTTTTGTAAGAAGCGCGGTGTATCGTTTTGGAAGGTGGCAGATATTACAGCACCCGGTTTATTGATCGGTCAGATTATCGGTCGTTGGGGTAATTTTATGAACCAGGAAGCGCACGGCGGACCTGTTTCGGAAGCCTTTAAAGAACAGACGATTATTCCCGATTGGATCATGAATCAAATGACGATTGACGGTATTACCTATCATCCGACGTTTCTGTATGAGTCGTTGTGGAATGTAGTGGGATTAATTTTGATTTTGGTCATTCGACGCGCAGTCAAGATGAAGCGCGGGGAAATCTTTTTATTTTACGTCATTTGGTATTCGATCGGTCGCTTTTTCATAGAAGGCATGCGTACGGATAGTTTGTATGTAATCGGCAGTTTACGTGCGGCGCAGTTAGTGTCTGTAACGGGGGTAGTCATTGGAATTGTGATTTTGATTTATCGCAGATATATTATGAAAGTGAAAGAAAATTACAATGACAAAACAACCTAATATCCCTTTCATGAATACGATGCGAAGTGGTTTACAAGTAGGATTGAAAACTACGTGGGCACTTGGTAAGATCATATTCCCGATTACGCTTCTCGTTACGATGCTGCAATTTACTCCAATTCTTCCGTGGCTAGTAGAAATGGTCGCGCCGCTCATGCACATATTTGGCTTGCGCGGAGAGGCGGCTGTACCGGTCGTCCTCGGAAATGCGTTGAATTTGTATGCGGGAATTGCGGGAATTATTTCATTGGAGCTGACAGTGAAAGAAGTGTTCATCATTGCGGTGATGATCAGTTTTGCGCATAACTTATTCATCGAAACAGCCGTTGCTTTAAAAGTCGGAGTAAAATTATGGCTCGTCATAGTAGTTAGACTTGGATTGGCTGCATTGGCCGGTATACTTATTAACTTGCTATGGACGGGCGGTTCTGAAATTGCGCAATACGGGATGACTCCACAAGCACAAGTCGTTCCGGAAGGATTTTGGCAAATTTTCCTCTTGGGAGCGGAAAAAGCAACTTATGGCGTGCTGCAATTAGCGTTAATCGTCATTCCGTTAATGTTGTTCGTGCAATTCATTAAAGATCGAAATTATTTAGCTCGTTTCTCAACAAGTATTTCGCCGTTTACTAAATTAATCGGTGTGAAACCAAATGCTTCCATGACGCTCGTCGCGGGATTATTGATCGGTCTCGCTTATGGCGCGGGTGTGATGATTCAAGCCGTTCAAGAAGATGGTGTATCGAAACGGGATATTACATTGGCTTTTATTTTCCTAATGGCGTGTCACGCAGTCATAGAAGATACATTATTATTTTTACCACTGGGCATTCCGATTTGGCCATTGTTGATCATCCGGTTAGTCACAGCCATTACATTGACTGTGACGGTCAGCATGCTTTGGAAACGACCTACTACGAAGGAGGACACTGTTTTTGACTAATCAACCGATTACTACGTTATTATTTGATTTTGATGGAACGTTAGCGGATACGAATGAATTAATCATCTCATCGTTTCGTCATGTACTCGATGAACATTTTCCGGGACAGTTCAAACGACCAGATATTTTACCGTTTATAGGACCGACATTGCGCGACACATTCTCATCGATTGCACCGGACAAGACAGAGCAGTTAATTCAGCAATACCGTGAGTGGAATACAGCCAATCATGATGCGGTGGTGACGGAATTCGAAGGAGTGACTGATACACTGCATGAGTTACAAACACGCGGGATCAAGATGGCGGTCGTTTCGACGAAGAAGCGTGATATGGTTGAAAGAGGGTTAACGCTGTTAGGCATTACAAGCTATTTTGAGACTGTTATCGGACTGGATGATATTACGAACCCAAAACCTGATCCTGAACCTTTACTGCTCGCTTTAGAGCGCTTAGGAAGCACGCCGCAGGAAGCTCTAATGATCGGGGATAACTTCCACGATATTTTAGGTGGCCAAAATGCCGGGGTTCGTACAGCAGCGGTTGCCTGGGCGTTAAAAGGAGAAGACTACTTGCAAACATTTAAGCCGGACTTTATGTTGCATCATATGTCTGATCTCTTGCCAATCGTAGAAGGAAGAGAGCTATGAGACGGACAGAGCGGTATCCTTCTAAAGGCGATGCGAATTCTCTTTGGCATATTTACCGTACAGTATCGATTTTCAAAGTAGCGAAAAATTTCCTTGTCATTCAAATTGCGCGATACACTCCATTTGTCTCTTGGAAAAATGTGTTGTATCGATTGTTTTTACGAATGAAAGTTGGAAAAAATACAGCTTTTGCGTTGATGGTCGTTCCGGACGTCATGTTTCCTGAGCGCATCTCTGTTGGGGAAAATTCCATTATTGGTTTTAATTCAACTATTTTAGCTCATGAATATTTGATCGATGAATACCGAATCGGGGATGTAGAAATCGGCAGTCATGTGTTGATCGGGGCGAATACGACGATTTTGCCGGGCATTACGATTGGAGATGGTGCGATTGTTTCAGCGGCTTCGCTAGTCAATCGCGACATTCCGGCCGGCTGTTTTGCGGGTGGTAATCCTGTGCGTATCATCTATACCGCTGAGGAAATGAAGTTGCGTGCAACAAAGGACAGCAAATGACCGACGTACAAGATAGTTGTGCTATAATGGAAGGAAGATTGCAGAGAGGGACGTCTAGAACGTCCCTCTCACTTTTTCGGAGGAGTTCGATTGGAAAAAAATCAAAGGTACAATAAAAAGAATATTATATCGTTTCTGCCTGACGGAGACTTTTACCGCAAACGTGCTATGCAGGCTATGCAGCGTGAGCAGTTTTCGGATGCGGAGAAATATTATAAGCGTGCATTGGAGTTAAACACTGATGATGCATTGACTCATATGGAGTACGGTGTCTTCATCATGGAAGTCGGTCGTTTTGAAGATGCCTATGAGCTGCTGAAAAAAGCCGATACGTTAGAGCCGAATAATGAAGAGACTACTTTTTATTTAGCAGAAGTCCATGCACATCTGGGTTTATTGCGTGAAGCAAAGCAATACGCGATGAAGTATATCGGCATGGCTCCGGAAGGCTTTTTCATGGAAGAAGCACATGAAATCGCCGAGTTCGCTGATCAAGAGGAAATGTTTCTTGAAGAAAGCGAAGATGTCGATGGTGAAGTGTTAATTATGCAGGAGAAAGCGCGCCGAATGATGGAAGAAGGAAATTTTGAAGAAGCGATTGAAGTATTGGAAGGCTTATTGGCGGATTACCCGAAAACATGGGCCATCCATAATAATTTAGCACTCGCTTATTTCTATATCGGCAAAGAAAAACAAGCGGAAGAAATTCTTTATGATGTGTTGCGTGAAGAAAAGGGAAATATTCACGCGCTATGTAATTTGGCGGTTTTCTTTTACTATGGCCGCGAAGAAGAAAATCTTCGACATATGATGGAACTTCTTTCAAAGATCAAACCTTATCAATTGGAGCACCGATATAAATTAGGTGCGACATTTGCGTTAACCGGCCGTTATGAAGAAGCCTATCATTGGCTGAGGAGTTTACAGAAACGTGGATTCCAAGGGGATGTAGGGTATTATTTTTGGCTTGCAAATGCTGCTTTTTTTACCGGGCATCAAAAAGTTGCAGAACAAGCATATGAAAAATTGCTGATTTTGGACCCTTCAAAAGAAGGTTTTGAACCTTGGAATTCATTGGAAGACGACGTAGATCCTGAGTCGTTTGAAGAAGATGTCGCATTTTTAATCCAGAAAATTTCCAGTTCCTACCGCAGTGAGCGGATGATGGGTCTGTATTTACTAGGCAAGTCCTCTCATATGCAAGAGATTCTTTCCCATCCCGGCTATATTCATATGGATGAGTTAAGTGCAGCGGAGCAATTATTTTTGGCGCACAGCCTGGAGTATTCATTCATTGCGGAAAATACGTTGGAGAAAGCGTTGGCGCGAGCACTGATGATTTGTGACTATTTGTATGATGAATATAAACCGTTGAATCAACGCGGGGAACAGTTGTTTCAAATGTGGTTCGCTTTATGTGAAAATGCATTGAGTCAAGATTATCCGTTTACTAACCCGGGTGCTCTTGCGGCAGCTGTTGAATACATGTTCAAAACATCCCGCGATGAGCAGGTGACGAAGAAAGCCATAGCGGAAAACTATAGCATCTCCGTATCTACAGTCACGAAATATGTGAATGAGTTAATGGAATTTTTACCACAACCAACGGATTGAATGGAAAACATGTTGCATTTAAGTTGAATTTGTTTAGGAATTCTACTACGATTTCATTATAGCAATCAAACAATGAGTAATTGAAAACTGAGGGGGAACGAATAACATGTCAGCAGATAAAATTTATGACGTAATTATTGTAGGTGCAGGTCCGGCCGGTATGACAGCAGCGGTATATACAGCACGTGGAAATATGTCCACACTCATGCTAGAAAGAGGGATGCCGGGCGGTCAGATGGCTAATACAGAAGACATTGAGAACTATCCAGGGTTCGAAACGATTCTAGGCCCGGATCTTTCCACTAAAATGTTCGAACATGCGAAGCGTTTCGGTGCAGAATATGCTTATGGCGACGTGACGAAGATTGAAGACGGACATGAGTATAAGACGATTCACGTAGGCGACAAGAGCTATAAAGCGCGTGCCATTATTTTAACGACAGGTGCAGAATACCGTAAGATGGGAATTCCAGGCGAAGCAGAGTTAACAGGCCGCGGCGTTAGTTACTGTGCAGTTTGTGATGGTGCATTCTTCCGCGATAAAGAAATCGTCGTGATCGGTGGAGGGGACTCTGCAGTTGAAGAAGGTTCTTACTTAACACGCTTTGCGAGTAAAGTAACTATCATCCACCGCCGTGATACGTTGCGTGCACAAAAAATTGTACAAGAACGTGCATTTGCGAATGACAAAATTGATTTCATCTGGAATACAACGGTCAAGCAAGTAAACGAAAAAGATGGCAAAATCGGATCAGTGACACTTGTTTCTACTGAAGACGGTTCAGAGCGCGAGATGGAAACAGAAGGAATGTTCGTATACATCGGATTGGATCCGTTAACAGAGCCGTTCAAAGATCTTGGTATTTTGGACGAGAACGGATATATTGAAACGAATGATATTATGGAAACAAAAATCCCCGGCATTTATGCGGCTGGTGATGTGCGCGAGAAGTTATTGCGTCAAGTCGTCACAGCAACAGGCGACGGCAGTATCGCAGCACAAGCGGCACAAAAATATATCGAAGAACTGATGGACGAAGTAGAAACAAAGGCATAACGAAAAACGAGTTTGACTTTGGTGATCGGATGGTGTGAAGCTGACCTAACGTGTTATGCGGCTTACGCCTGTCGTCCTAAACCTCTCGGAGTCGATCGTCTGTAAGCTCCAAGCCGTACTTAGTGTGTGCAAGACAGGTTGATAGCTCTTTGTATGTGGTGAAAACCAAGTAGAATTGTCTGATACAATCTGACCGTTTTTTAAGTTAGATAGCGGTGAAGTGTTTTAGCTACTATGACTGTTTCGATGAACTGAGTGGAAAAGCAATGACTCTATATATATTCAGTCAGGCAATCTAAAGCTTCACCCACACTGTTCAGAAAGCGGAACTTACCATACTCTATTTCTGGACGAACACAGACTGACTTACGAACACTAAGTCAAGGATTCTCCCGGAAGAACCGGCGACTCTTGGAGGATCAGCACGACAGGCGTAATCGCCACGCACTTTTGGCGAGTCCGCCGCGTGCCCTCAGGAAAGCGTCCGGTTTCTCTCGGGAGAATCCTAGCACGTATACTATTTTTCTGCACCACCAAAGGAGAAGTCACTTACCCTACTCCTCTTTCTGGACGAACACGGACTGACTTACGAACACTAAGTCAAGGATTCTCCCGGAAGAACCGGCGACTCCTAGAGGATCAGCACGACAGGCGTAATCGCCACGCACTTTTGGCGAGTCCGCCGCGTGCCCTCAGGAAAGCGTCCGGTTTCTCTCGGGAGAATCCTAGCACGTACACTCCTTTTCTGCATCACAAAAGACCATTCTTTCCTGTAGACAATCAACAGACTGGTTCCAAGAGAAAACTACGCAGTTGCCGCGTTTTTAGTTCATAAGTGTAACAATATAGCAACAATGTGGCTTTTTGCGGTATAAACTGCCGTAACTAGCCATATTTTTTTATCGTTTTTTAACAAAGCAATGTATACTAGTAGTACATACGTGAAAAGTGGGGACAGCCTATGCAGAAAATTGCTAATTTACTCGTCGTGAAAGACGGCCAAGTACTCTTGCTGAAGAAGCCGAGACGCGGATGGTATGTGGCGCCCGGCGGCAAGATTGATGAAGGTGAATCAATATACGAAGCGGCTGTTCGTGAGTTTGTAGAAGAAACAGGAGCTCAGCCGATCCAACCGCATTTAAAAGGAATTTATACAATGATGATTATGGACGATGAAGGGCAACAATTAGTCAATGAATGGCTGCTCTTTACGTTTGTCGCTCATGATTATTCAGGCGACGTTTTGAAAACAACAGTGGAAGGTGAACTAGAATGGCATCCGTTGGAAAGTTTGCATACATTACCAATGGCAGAAGGTGACCGTTCGAATTTACTATTCGCTGTTAATGAACGAGGCACACAGTACGGCACATTTTATTACACAGAACAATTCCGCTTATTGCGTGAATCTCTACAACAATCAACGGAAGGTGAATAAATTAATGCAGCAACCACAAGATTCGAATGAATATGAAGTTGTGATTATTACGGGAATGTCAGGTGCTGGTAAAACTGTCGCTATGCAGTGCTTTGAAGATATGGGCTTTTATTGTATCGATAACTTACCACCGGAATTATTTGTAACGTTTTTGGATTTAATGATGAAGTCAGACAATCAAATGAGACGGATCGCAGCTGTAATGGATACACGTGGCGGTAGTTTATTTGACTCGTTGATTACAGCACTTGAAGGTTTGTTTAAGATGGAAGACGTGAAAACGAGTTTGCTGTTTTTAGATTCAAATGACGAAACGCTCGTCAAGCGCTACAAAGAAACACGTCGTTCTCATCCATTATCTGAAGGTGGCGTATTGCTTGAAGGAATCCGCAAAGAGCGTATTTTACTGACAGAGTTGAAAGGTTTATCCCGCTCGATCATTGACACCTCTCACTTAAAACCAAAGCAATTACGGGAAAAGATTACAAGTGTCTTTGCAGAAGCTGGCGAACCGACATTCACACTGAACTTTGTATCGTTCGGTTTTAAACATGGCATGCCGATCGATGCAGACGTCGTGTTTGATGTCAGATTTTTACCGAATCCATTTTACCTGGAAGAATTGCGGCCACTGACTGGTTTGAATTCAGAAGTCTCTGAGTATGTGCTGAAGTGGAGCGATACAAAGTTATTGATTGAAAAACTAACGGATTTATTTAAGTTTTTAATTCCGCAGTATAAACAAGAAGGTAAAGGCCAGGCAGTCATCGCTTTTGGATGTACAGGTGGTCAACATCGTTCGGTGACGCTTGCTGAATACTTTACGAAAGTTTTCAAAGAGGAATATCCGACACAAGTATCTCATCGGGATGTCGAAAAAAGAAAGGGCTGACCGTTATATGCAAACCACGGATGTGAAACGTATAGTCGTATTCGGTGGCGGTACAGGGCTCTCCAATATCCTCCGTGGCCTAAAGCGTTTTCCTGTTGGCTTGACTGCAATCGTCACTGTAGCGGATGATGGTGGGAGTTCGGGTCGGTTATTTGACCAATATGATATCCCGCCACCTGGCGATGTCAGACAGGTTATGGCAGCGCTTTCAGATGTGGAGCCGTTAATTGAGAAAATGTTCCAGTATCGTTTCGATGGTACTGATGATTTGAAAGGACATTCTCTTGGAAATTTAATGCTCACCGCATTGACGGAAATTACAGGAGACTTTACTCGCGCTGTAGAACAAATGGGCGCTGTGCTCAATATTAAAGGAAAAGTATTACCTGCAGCCAATCAACGGATTACCTTGCATGCAGAACTTGAAGATGGTTCAATCATTACAGGCGAATCCAAAATTCCGCTCTATGGCAGAAAAATTCGCAACGTCTTCATTACGCCGCAAGATGTGAAACCTTTGCCGGAAACTGCCAATACGATAAAAAATGCTGATTTAATCGTTTTTGGTCCGGGAAGTCTGTATACTAGTACTTTGCCGACTATTTTGGTGAAAGATATACGGCAAGCTGTTCTTGAAAGTTCTGCAAAAAAGATTTATATAGGAAATTTAACGACGCAGCGAGGCGAAACATATCGCTATACAGCTTCTGAGCACGTCCAAGCACTGTATGACCATGCAGGCCAATCATTCCTCGACGCTGTTCTAGTAAATGATGTGGACGCATTTAAACGCAGGTACCGTATCGATGGCAATACGGAGCCGTGGTTAGTGGAAAATGATCTACAACAGTTGCGAACGCTAGTACCAGAAGTATTTGTGCAAGAGATTGCCACGATGATGAATGGAAACATTGTTCATAAAACAATGGAAGTGGCGGATGTATTAATGAATTATATAGAGAAAACGTAGAAGGCGTACAGATATGAAGATCGCCGAAGAGGGGGAATATCATGTCTTTTGCATCTAAAACCAAAAAAGAACTCACGCAGATCGAAGCGGATGACTGTTGTACGAAAGCCGAAATTGCAGCGTTTATTCGTATGAACGGTGTTATGTCTTTTTCGAATAAACAATTGAGTCTTGATGTGCAAACTGAAAATGCGTCAATTGCGAGAAGACTTTATTCTAATTTGAAAAAGTTGTATCCTTATAAAGTAGAGTTGCTTGTACGGAAAAAAATGCGGTTAAAGAAGAATAATGTCTATATTTGCAGAATACGAGAAGGTGCGAAAAACTTGTTGGAGGAACTTTCCATCATGACGCATGATTTTCAGATGATCAATACAATCGATCCACAGCTGATTCGCGACGATTGCTGTGCACGCGCTTACTTACGCGGAGCTTTCCTGGCAGGTGGTTCCGTTAATAATCCCGAGACCTCTTCTTATCATTTGGAAGTGTTCTCAAGTTATCAAGAACATAGTCAGTCGCTCGTTGAGTTGATGAATCGCTATCAACTGAATGCGAAGTCCATTGAACGGAAAAAGGGATTTATCGCGTATTTAAAAGAAGCAGAGAAAATTTCAGATTTTCTCGGAATTATCGGTGCTCATGTTTCCCTTATGAAGTTCGAAGATGTTAGAATTATGCGAGATATGCGTAACAGCGTCAATCGATTAGTGAATTGTGAAACTGCCAATTTGAATAAAACGATTGGGGCAGCGCAAAGACAAGTGGAAAATATTAAGTTGATTGAACGGACGATCGGTCTAGATCAACTACCAGAACGCCTTCAGGAAATTGCTCAATTACGTGTTGAGTATCAAGATGTTACGTTGAAGGAGCTTGGCGAGCTGGTGACAGGTTCTCCAGTTAGTAAGTCGGGAGTCAATCATCGTTTACGGAAGATTGAAGAGATTGCCGAGAGGTTACGTGGAAATTAATGAATAGTAGATCCTTCTGAAGAAGAGGAAGAAAAGGAGCATACAATATGGTAGAAAAAACAGTAAAAGTAGGTATTAAACCGGGGTTACAGGCAAGACAGGCGGCTTTGTTTGTGCAAGAGGCGAATAAGTACACGGCGGATATCTATTTGAAAAAAGAAAATCGACAAGTGAACGCGAAGAGTATTATGGGTATTATGAGTTTGGCGATTGCCAAGGGAACAGAGATTACGCTGATGACTGATGGAATTGATGAGGATTTGGCTCTTCAAAATTTATCGGAGTTAGTGGAAACTGAATAATGATGGAAGGGGTTGTCGAGAAGGTCAGTAGTGTCTGATTTTTTGTGATGACCTCTTTTTGATGTAGTTGTTTTTGGGGTAACCGTTCGATTATTGTGTCTATTGCTCACTAATAAAACCAGGCAGAGGAAAACGGATAGTTTTCTCTGCCTGGTTTTATTTTAGAGACTTCGTAAATAGCCTCTTTTTATAAGTTTTATTTTTTTATGTCGTTACGTGACATGACGTGGTCGATTAAACCATATTCTTTTGCGCGTTCAGCTGTCATGAAGTTGTCGCGGTCTGTATCGCGTGCGATGACTTCGATTGGTTGACCTGTGCGATCAGCTAAGATTTGGTTTAGTTTCTCACGTAAGTGTAAAATACGCTTCGCCGCAATCTCAATTTCAGTAGCTTGCCCTTGAGCTCCACCAAGTGGCTGATGTATCATCACTTCAGCATTCGGCAAAGCATAACGTTTACCTTCTGTACCTGCTGTTAGTAGGAAAGCTCCCATAGATGCAGCCATACCAACACAAATTGTTTGGATATCTGGCTTGATGAATTGCATTGTATCGTAGATCGCCATTCCAGCTGTGATGCTTCCGCCTGGGCTGTTAATATAAATGGAGATATCTTTATCTGGATCTTCTGCTTCCAAGAATAAAAGTTGTGCTACGATAGAGTTCGCAACATTGTCATCAATGCCACTGCCGAGCATGATAATACGGTCTTTTAACAGGCGAGAGTAAATATCGTACGCCCGCTCACCGCGGTTTGTCTGTTCAATAACTGTAGGAATTAAATTCAATGAAAGTTCCTCCTTTAAATATATCTTATTCGTTCGGTTGAAATGAGTTTATATTTCAACTGTATCTGTATTTTACATAAGTTGGTCAACAAAGGTCAAATGTTTCGCCTTAAATTAACATATTGCTTTTCATTATATTCCGCGGTATAATGGAACATGTCTCTTAGAGAGGTTTTTTATAACACTTCATAAAAGTACCCAATATGCGCGGTATATAAACTAGTCCTCGTGGTGCAATGGATAGCACGTAAGCCTCCGAAGCTTAAAATGTGGGTTCGACTCCCGCCGAGGGCATCAAGGTTTCATCTAGTCAACGATCAATTATGGTCGTTGATTTTTTATTGGCAGTAATGGATGGAAATCAGGAAAGGAATGGATACTAATGAGCAGAAAAGAATACTTGCAACATATTATTTCACTACATGAACGACTGATCCTGACATCTGAAGAGTACGAAGGAGTAGCCGAAGAATTTATACGTAAGCAAGAACTAAATATTCCAGCTATGAAAGAACAATGGCTAGAGAAAGTAGAGGAGTTCAAACAGATTCTTACTGACATGATGGCACTTGAAATTCCAAATGCGTTTGAGATAGAGGGTAAGGAACTTCAGCTAGTTTATGAACGGTTTGTTCACTGTGTAGAAGAAAAGACGCACATATTCAGTGTGGAGGCGATGGAGAACGGAGAATTAGATACGATTCAAGAGCAAGAAGAACAAGCGGCGGAACGTATGGAAGAACTAATCCAATCGATGTTTGATAAATAATCTACAAGAAAAAGAATTACACGAACTAGGCAGAGAAAAACGATTCATTTTCCTCTGCCTAGTTTTATTTTATAATCGTTCGCCCTAGCGCATATTCAATAGTTCTCTCCTACAGAAAGCTGAAGAATGCAGCGTGGTTGAAAACCTCTCTCAACCAATCGTCAACCACCACCATAATCCAGTCAACGTAATAAACAACGTCGGCACAGTCAATACAACCCCCACTTTAAAATAATACCCCCAAGAAATTTTCACATCTTTCAACGACAGCACATGTAACCACAGTAATGTAGCAAGCGAACCGATCGGTGTCATCTTTGGACCTAAATCCGACCCAATCACGTTCGCATAAATCAATGCTTCCCGAATTTCCGGAGAAACCGCAGCATCTTGAATAGCTAACGCATCAATCATCACAGTCGGCAAATTATTCATAAATGAAGATAAAATAGCCGCTATAAAGCCCATGCTGAGCGTCGCTGCATATAAACCGTAACTAGAAGTCCACTCAATCACATCCGTAAGTGCAACCGTCATGCCTGCGTTACGAAGCCCATATACTACCACATACATACCAATCGAGAAGAAGACGATAGCCCACGGTGCACCCTTTAGCACCGTGTGCGTATTAACAGCGGTACTGCGTCGTGCGGTCAGTAGCAGAACAATCGCTACAGCACCCGCCACAAATGAAACCGGCAGCGCAAGAGATTCACTAATGAAATAGCCGACCAACAAAATGCCGAGTGCTACAAAAGACAACCGGAACATTTGGATATCGCGTATCGCGGAGGCAGGGGAGCGCAATAACTGTCCATCGAACTGTTTAGGAATCGACTTCCTAAAATACAGATAAAGCACCGCAATACTCGCTGTCAAACTGAAGAAGTTTGGAATAATCATACGACTCGCATATTCTGCAAAGCCAACTCCGAAGAAATCCGCCGAAACGATATTCACTAAATTACTCACGACAAATGGCAACGAAGTCGTATCTGCGATGAATCCCGAAGCCATCACGAAAGGAAGAATCATCTTTTCTTTGAAATTCAAAGCTCGTACCATTGCCAGCACAATCGGTGTCAAAATCAAAGCTGCACCATCATTCGCAAACAAGGCGGACACACCAGCGCCAAGTAGAATGATCAGTAAGAACATTCGGACACCGCTACCGTGAGAGAAACGAGCCATATGCAGAGCAGCCCATTCAAAAAAGCCGATTTCATCTAAAATTAATGAGATAATAATAAGTGCCACAAACGTCAAGGTAGCATTCCAAACAATCAAAGTCACATCTACAACATCCGTAAAATTAACTACACCGGCAAGCAACGCAAGAATAGCCCCTGCCACTGCAGACCAGCCGATGGACAATCCTCTAGGTTGCCAAATAACAAATAGTAGCGTCAATAAGAAAATAATACAGGCTAAAATCACTTGCATGACATGTCCTCACTACGATCAACGGCCTCAGCCGGTAGTAACTGCAATAAATCAACTAGCAACTTGTATTGCGGATGTTCTGTATGAATCGACCAATAGACCCACCGTCCGCGCTTCTCATCGCGCACGATGCCATCTTTCTTTAAGCGATGCATATGCTGACTGACAGCCGGCTGAGAGATAGCTAGAACAGATTGCAAGTCACAAATGCATAATGATCCGCCTTCCAATGCTTTCAGTAAACGCAGCCTCGACTGATCTCCAACGGTTTTTAAGTATCGTTCCAATGCCGCCGCTTCCATATAAAATCCTCACCCTTTCTAAGTGAGTTCATTATATAAGCAATGACTTATGTATTCAATAGTTTTCAATAATAATTTCAAGTCTATTGATTAACTTTATTATGTATAATCCTCTCGTTCATTTAGTTTAAAAAGATTTTGACTATTGCAGTTGGATGGAGTAAAGCTGACTTGAAGAGTCTTGCGGCTGGCGCTTCCAGACGATACGCTTTCCGGAGGGGACGCGGTGGACCTCGCAAAAGTGCACTGCGAGTTACACCTGTCGTCCTGATCCTCCCGGAGTCGATCGTCTTCCAGCTTCAGCCGAAACTTAGTGTGTGCAAGACAGGTTGATCACTCTTTGTAGGGGTGAAAACCAAGTGGACTTGTCTGATACCATGCGACCGCTTTTGAAGTTAGATAGCGGTGAAGTATTATCTGCTACTATGACTTCTTCGATGAACTGAGTGGAAAAAGAAATGACCCTATATGCATTCAATCAGGCAATCCAAAGCTTCACCCACATTGTCGAGGAAGCGTAACTTACCATACTTTATTTCTGGACGAACACGAACTGACTTACGGACACTACTTCAAGGATTCTCCCGGAAGAACCGGCGACTCCTGGAGGATCAGGACGACAGGCGTAATCGAAAGCGAACTACTGGCGAGTCCGCCGCGTCCCCTCAGGAAAGCGTCCGGTTTCTCTCGGGAGAATCCTAACACGTACACTAATTTTGAAAATATAGTTTCTAACATATCTCAGAAAAAGATGAAGCCATACATAAAAAAAGAAGCCACTAATAAAAGTGACTTCTTTCGAAAAACAATTGGTTGACCAGCACACTGCTTAACGCTCTTTACTTAACTCATCATGGATCAAGTCCATATTATAGCTCAAGTACTTCACATACGTATCGATCTCATCGCCAGGATTACCGATTTCATCAGAATAGATCGGCTTTTCTGCAATTGGAACACCCGTCTCTTCTGAAACAGTTTCCATCGGACGTGTATCTACGTTAGATTCTACAAACAATACAGGAACATTATGTTCTTGGATATAGTGAACAAGTTCTTTAATTTGCTTAGGAGAACCGTTCTCTTCCGTGTCAATTTCCCAAATGTACGCTTCTTTTAATCCGTAATGATCATTCAAATATTGGAAAGCACGTTCACTCGTTACGAGCACACGATTTTCTTCAGGAATAGTCGAAATACGCTCAGCGAATTCTTCATCCAATTCTTTCAGACGCGCCACATACTGATCGCCTTGTTCTTTAATCTTATCGCTATTCGTTGGATGCTTTTCAATCAATGCATCGCGCATCGCTTCTGCCATCTTAACACCGACAGCCGGATCAATAAAGGCGTGGGGGTTGATTTCTTCTTCAGTTCCATCTTCTCCACCAATATACTTAGGTTCTACTTGTTCAGTCAGGCTGAAAATGTTTTCATCTTTCTGATTAACAGAATCCATCATCTTAAAGAACCAACCTTTTTCTCCACCTTCAAGATTCAATCCGTTATAAAACAATACATCTGCATCTGTAGCTGCTTTAATATCATTTGGCAATGGCTCGTATTCGTGTGGATCCGTTCCAGTCGGTACTAAGTTGTACACTTCAACGAAATCTCCGCCGATTTCACGTGCCATATCTGCAATAATCGTAAATGATGTGACGACCTGTAGTTTATCGTCTGCTTGCGCTGTTTTGTCGCCAGCGTCTGTCGTTCCTTCGCCATCGTCATTACCGCAAGCGGCTAACATAAACACAGCAAGAAGTGACAGACCTAGCCATTTCACTAAGTTCTTCATGTAATACATTCTACTCCTTTTTCTAACTTATTATATTACCGCCGTAGCGGATGATCCCTTCATTGATGTCCTGCAGTAATCGCTTTACGCTTAGATATCGTCCGAATTTTGCTGACAACAACTCCTTGCTTAGGCGAGAAAAGGAATGCCAAAACGAATAGGGCAGTCGTTGCGAGTGCAATGACAGGTCCTGACGGCATGTTGTACAAGAAACTGAAATATAATCCGATAATGGAAGAAACAGCACCGAAAAACGCAGCAAGCACTACCATGATGGATAGTCGGTTCGTTAAGAGATATGCCGTAGAAGCAGGTGTTATTAATAATGAAACGACCAAAATAACGCCGACAGTCTGTAATGAAGCGACTGTAACTAATGTCAGTAAAAACATAATAGCGTAATGAATCATACGCGTCTTTAATCCGTAAGCGGCTGCCATCGTTTCGTCAAAACTGGAAACGAGCAGTTCCTTGAAAAATAAAATGACGACCAAAATAACGATGGTTCCGATAATTAGCGTCAGCCACATATCGGAAGCGCGCACAGATAACACGTTACCGAAGAGAATTTGTGTTAAGTCTGTAGCGCTTTTTGCTTGCGTGATCAAAATAATACCTAAAGCAAAAAATGCGGAAAAGACGATACCGATGGAAGAGTCATTTTTAATTCGACTGTTTTGAGAAATGGCACCGATCCCGAATGCTGTTAACACACCGGTCAGCACGGCACCATAGAAATAATTGATCCCGAGCATGTAGGAAATTGCGACACCAGGAAGAATCGCGTGAGAAATCGCATCTCCCATCAGTGCCATACCGCGGAGTACGATAAAGCTGCCGATGACTCCACAAATGATTCCTACCATAATGGATGTAACAAACGCTTTCTGTAAAAAGCTATACGTTAGTAAGTCTGAAATAAATTCCATTACATTGAAACCTCCAAGCCATCAAGCATGAACTGCCGATTGTATGCTTTCGTCATATTGCCAGACTGAAACACTTTGTTGACAGGACCTGCATCGATCAATTCTTTATTCATTAACACTAATTTATCGAAATAACTTTTCACTTTTGATAAATCATGGTGAACGACGAAAATGATTTTTCCGGCAGCTTGCAATTCACGCAAAATCGTAATGATGATTTCTTCACTGGAAACGTCAATCCCGACGAAAGGTTCATCCAGAAAGAAATAATCTGCCTTCTGTGCAAGCGCGCGTGCTAAAAATACGCGTTGCTGCTGACCGCCGGATAATTCACCGATTTGGCGATTGGCGAAATCCTCCATACCGACTTGTTTCAAACATTCCATTGCCCATTCTTTATCCGCTTTTTTAGGTCTGCGCAAAATGCCGACTTTCGGATAAGTGCCGAGTAAGACCGTATCTTTTACGACAATCGGGAAGTTCCAGTCGATATTTGAACGCTGTGGGACATAGGCAATCTGTCTCCGCATTTCATCCACTGATTTACTGCCGAATTTGACAGTCCCATGATCTTTATGAATTAAGCCAAGCATGGCCTTTAGTAATGTAGATTTACCGGCACCGTTTGGACCGAGAACCCCAATCAAACTAGAAGGTTCAAATGAGAATGAAACGTCTTTTACTACTTCATTTCCGTCATACGATACGCTAATGCGTTCGACGGTTATCGGATCAATCATTCTGTTTCCTCCTTTTTCTTTCCCTTGTGCAACATTTAAGTAAATAATAACCAGCGAATATACCGCTTCGGTTAGATACGTAGTTTATAAAGAATATACAATTAATAGTTTCCTTCATGCAACTCTAATGCTTGGTTAGTACTATATTGTTTCCTTCACGCAACTTTTAATAGTATAGCGCAAGCAAAATAATCTGTAAAGAATTAAATGAAAAATATTCTCATATTAAAAACGACATGGCTATTCTCTAAAAACCTATCATATAGTATGTATTATATTCAGTCGCGTACAGTTGAGGTAGGATGCAGACCTAGTTTTTTTGACGATGGATAAAACAAGAAGTTTGGCATGATAAACAATAAGGGTAAGTACATACTAAACAAGTAGTGGAGAGGAGTCGTTGTGGATGAAGAAAGTCGCTGGCCCGCTGATCGTCGTCATTGTATTAGTCGTAATCGCCGCACTTATGGTAATCCCGAGTTATAATAAGTTAGTAAATCTTGAAGAGGATGTCGATCAATCGTATGCGCAGATCGAAACGCAGTTACAGCGCCGAGTAGATTTGATTCCTAATTTAGTAAATACAGTCAAAGGATACGCGGCACATGAAAAAGAAGTGATCGATAATATTGCGGCCGCACGCAGTAAAATGGCTGGTGCACAAGGTCCAGAAGAACAAGCAGCCGCAGATTCGGAACTTTCGAGTGCTTTGAGCAGATTATTAGTAGTAGTTGAAAATTATCCTGACTTAAAAGCCAATCAAAACTTCCAAGCGTTAATGGATGAATTGGCGGGCACGGAAAATCGTATCGCAGTTGCACGTAAAGATTATAATGATGTCGTGTCACAATTCAATCGCCGAGTGAAACGGTTCCCGGGTAAATTGATCGCATCGATGTTCGGATTTGACGAAAAAGAATATTTCAAAGCGGTCGAAGGGGCGCAACAACCGCCAGCAGTCGATTTTGGGAATGATACGAAGTGAGGAATCGCTTCAGCATGTTCGTTGCAGTCCTGCTAGTCGCCCTGATCGGCACTGCAACACATGCATATGCGGTGACTGATGTCGTAGTGGATGAAGCAAATATTTTATCGCCTCAACAAGAAGCGGAGTTACGTGAATACGGTCTTCGTCTGCAAGGCGCAACAAAAGCGGAATTTGCGGTTCGCACGGTTTATTCACTCGAAGGTGTACCGATCGAAGAGTATGCGGTTCGTAAACTTCGAGAGTTGGAATTAGGCGATGCCAAAATGAATAACGGCGCATTGCTGATCGTCTCTACAGAAAAAGACGACGCCTTAAATATTAAACGCGCTTTTTATTTGACGACAGGTTACGGTTTGGAAGGTGCACTTCCAGACGGCAAAATCGGACGCATTATCGATGAAGTCGCGATGCCGTACTTAAATGAAGGTCAACCAGATATAGCTATTATGGAAGCATACAAAGCATTTTATAATGAAATCGCAGCGGAATATGGATTAGAAGGCGATGACTTACCCGTCGCCTATGCTCAGTCTCAAGAAGAGCCTGGCATTCCATCGTTCGTCATCGTCATTATTATTTTGTATCTGCTTTACCGCATGTTTAAAGGAGGCGGACGAGGTGGCAGAGGTGGTCCTCCTGGCGGCAGGTCAAGCGGCGGCCCAATTTTCTTCCCAGGCAGTTTTGGCGGAGGAAGCGGTGGCGGCGGTGGCTTCGGTGGTGGAGGAGGCTTTGGCGGCGGCGGTTCCGGAGGCGGAGGCGGCGCTGGCCGAAGTTGGTGAGGTGTTTATAGTGAAAAGTATCAAAAGCGTAGTTGCTTTTGATGCTTTTTTGTTGCGGAGAGGTGTTCTATGAGCGCGCGCGTTGATTCTATGATCGCGCGTGTTGCTTCTATGAGCGGAAAGCGATGTTCTATGATCGCGCGTGTGGCTTCTATGATCGGAAAGTGGTGTTCTATGAGCGCGCGTGTGGCTTCTATGAGCGGAAAGCGATGTTCTATGATCGCGCGTGTTGCTTCTATGATCGGAAAGTGGTGTTCTATGATCGCGCGTGTTGCTTCTATGATCGGAAAGAGGTGTTCTATGATCGCGCGTGTTGCTTCTATGATCGGAAAGCGGTGTTCTATGATCGCGCGTGTGGCTTCTATGAGCGGAAAGCGATGTTCTATGATCGCGCGTGTTGCTTCTATGATCGGAAAGTGGTGTTCTATGATCGCGCGTGTGGCTTCTATGAGCGGAAAGCGGTGTTCTATGATCGCGCGTGTGGCTTCTATGATCGGAAAGTGGTGTTCTATGATCGCGCATGTGGCTTCTATGAGCGGAAAGCGGTGTTCTATGAGCGCGCGTGTGGCTTCTATGATCGGAAAGCGATGTTCTATGATCGCGCGTGTGGCTTCTATGATCGGAAAGCGGTGTTCTATGATCGCGCGTGTTGCTTCTATGTTCGGAAAGCGATGTTCTATGATCGGAAAGCGATGTTCTATGATCGCGCGTGTTGCTTCTATGATCGGAAAGAGGTGTTCTATGATCGCGCGCGTGGCTTCTATGATCGGAAAGCGGTGTTCTATGAGCGCGCGTGGCTTCTATGATCGGAAAGCGGTGTTCTATGATCGCGCGTGTTGCTTCTATGATCGGAAAGAGGTGTTCTATGATCGCGCGCGTTGATTCTATGATCGGAAAGAGGTGTTCTATGATCGCGCGTGTTGCTTCTATGATCGGAAAGCGGTGTTCTATGATCGCGCGTGTGGCTTCTATGAGCGGAAAGCGGTGTTCTATGATCGAAGCAAGATCTCCAACTAACGACCAATACAACTTCATTGAAAATACATCCGAAATTTACTATGATAGACAACAAGTCGAGGTGAGTGGAATGAAGTTTGAGTTGTATACGCGTCCGAATTGTCCGCTTTGTGTGGAAGCGGAGCAGATGCTGCGTTTGGTGGCGGAGGATCATCCCGTTGAGTGGGAAACCATTAATATAGAAGAAGATGATGAAATTCATGAAAAATATTTGTTGATGATTCCGGTTTTGGAGCGTCAAGGGGACGTCGTGTTGTATGGAAATATTGGATATATTGATATTTTAGAAATAATCGATCAATGAAAACGCTTTCTTTGTTGTGTTTCATTTTGCAAAATGCTATACTAACGTTATAGTATTTTTTTATTGTAGGTGGGACGCTTTTATAAATGATGGATCAAATGCGACCCACGTCGAAAAGAGTGATGAAATTGAACTTATCATTTACCGATGCACAACTCGCACTTGTACCTGAACTTCCTACATTAATAGAGCAACGGTATCATATGCTGAAACTTATAAAATTATCAGGCCCTGTGGGAAGACGGACGCTGAGTTCGATGTCCGGTTATTCAGAACGTGAAACACGATCGATGCTGGAGTTATTAAAAGAGCAAGACTTGGCACATATTGCAAAAGAAGGCGTGTCGGTCACAGAAAAAGGTATAGAAGTTCTTTTTGCTTTACATGATACGATTGAAGAAAGATCAGGCAGGCGTCAATTGGCGAGTGAACTGGCAGAACGGTTAGCTATTAAAAAAGTCCATGTAGTAGAAGGCGACTCCGATTACTCGGATGTAACAAAACGACTTCTCGGCATGCAGACAGCAAAGCAATTCCGTAGCCAAATTCAAAAGCACAAAATTGTAGCAGTGACTGGCGGTAGTTCCGTAGCTATGGTTCCGGCCTTTATGCAAACTGATGAATTATCAGATCTGTTATTCATCGCTGCAAGAGGCGGAGTTGGCGAAGAACTTGGATTACAGGCGAATATGATTGCTGCTTCGTTTGCTGAAGCGTGTGATGCATCGTACAAAGCGTTTTATTATCCAGATACTCTCAGTGAAGAGGCACATGCAGTATTCCAGCATGAACCTGCCGCGAAAGAGATGCTCGAGTTATATAGTAAAACGGAATGTGTCATACATGGCATTGGCGATGCGACTCGGATGGCACTGTTACGAAACTCTTCAGAGGAAGAACAGCAAATTCTTATGGAACGCCAAGCGAAAGGAGAAGCATTCGGCTTTTACTTTAATCAGCAAGGGGAAATTGTCCACCGCATTCGCACAGTCGGGATTCAGATTGAGCAGCTTCAACAAGTACCTTTATTATTTGCGGTAGCAGGCGGGAAAAGTAAAGCACAGGCGATTCTTTCTTATTTGGCCGGTGCACCGTCTCAAACCATTTTATTAACAGATGAAGCAGCGGCAGAAGAAATGCTGGCGCTAATGAAAAAAGGCTAACCGCCCGTACGTTGGGCAAATATATAGTATTACATTATACGGAGGCGATTTTTTATGACATTGAAACTAGCGATTAACGGATTTGGACGTATTGGACGAGTGGTATTACGTGAAACATTGAAGACAGAAGATGTAGAAGTGGTAGCAATCAATGACTTGACGGATGCAGCTATGCTTGCACACTTGCTGAAATACGATTCTGTTCACGGAGTATTAGATGCAGATGTACAATCAGATGAATCTTCATTGATTGTCAACGATCAGAAAGTGAAAGTATTTGCAGAAAAAGACCCTGCGAACTTGCCTTGGAAAGACTTGGGCATTGATATCGTCATTGATTGTACGGGAGTATTCCGCGATACAAAATCACTGCAAAAGCATATCGACGCAGGAGCTAAAAAAGTGATCTTGTCTGCTCCGGCAAAAGGCGAGATGACAACATTAGTTATGGGTGTCAATGAAGAAACATACGATGCGGCAAACGATCAGATCGTCTCCAATGCATCATGTACGACAAACTGTTTGGCACCAGTCGTGAAAGTATTGAATGACGAGTTCGGTATTAAGCGCGGAATGATGACAACGATTCACTCCTACACGAATGACCAGCGCATTTTAGATCTTCCGCATGATGATTACAGACGTGCGCGTGCGGCGGCGGAGTCAATGATTCCTACATCTACAGGTGCAGCATCTGCAGTAACAAAAGTCATTCCTGAACTAAAAGGTAAATTGGACGGAATGGCAGTACGCGTACCGACTCCGAACGTGTCACTCGTTGACTTCGTGACAGAGTTAAACCAAGAAGTAACAGCGGAGCAAGTAAACGAAGTCTTGAAAAAAGCTTCTGAAAACGAGCTGAAAGGCTACTTATACTACAGCGAGCTGCCTTTAGTTTCAATCGACTACAACGGCAACACCGCATCTTCTACAGTTGACGGATTATCTACGATGGTCATGGAAGGCAATTTAGTAAAAGTAATTTCTTGGTACGATAATGAATCAGGCTACTCTGCACGTTGTATAGATTTAGCTCGCTACATGCAAAAACAGGGCCTGTAAATCGCTAATTCATAGGAATCTACTATTAAACATAGCCATTCTACAGTGAACCGATTATAATGAATAAATATGGGTGAGAGGAACGGAGAAACCCGTTCCTCTTTTTATATTATCTCGGAGGAGGACTTATCTATGAAGTTGAAAAAAACGATTAGAGATATCGAATTACAGGGCAAGCGCGTATTTTGCCGTGTCGATTTTAACGTGCCAATGGAAGACGGTCAAGTGACGGATGACACACGGATCCGCGCGGCATTGCCGACTATTCAGTATATGGTAGGTGAAGGCGCGAAAGTAATTTTGGCGAGTCACTTAGGTCGTCCGAAAGGTGAAGTCAAAGAAGATATGCGATTGACACCTGCGGGAGATACATTGTCTGAACTTCTCGGTAAAAAAGTACGGAAAGTAGACACCTCGATCGGCGAAGAAGTAGAACAAGCGATTGCTGACATGAAAGACGGCGAAGTGATTTTGCTTGAAAACGTTCGCTTTAATCCAGGCGAAGAGAAAAATGATCCGGAACTATCGAAGAAATTCGCGGATCTTGCGGATGTGTTCGTCAATGATGCATTTGGAACAGCGCACCGTGCACACTCTTCAACTGCCGGTATTGCACAATACATACCTGGTGTTCTAGGATTCTTACTTGAAAAGGAATTAGACGTCCTTGGCAAAGCATTATCCGATCCAGAACGACCATTCACTGCGATTATCGGTGGAGCAAAAGTAAAAGATAAAATCGGTGTCATCGATAATTTATTGGATAAAGTCGATAACTTATTGATCGGTGGCGGATTGTCGTATACGTTTACACGTGCGCAAGGATATGAGACGGGCGATTCGTTAGTAGAAGAAGACAAAGTGGAATTGGCACAGTCCTTCATTGAAAAGGCGAAAGAAAAGTCTGTGAATCTGTACTTGCCGACAGATGCGGTAGTGGCGGACGCGTTTTCAGTAGATGCCAACACGAAAACAGTTTCTGTAGATGACATTTCCAAAGGCTGGATGGGTCTTGATATTGGACCGGAAACAGCTGAGCGTTATAAACAAGTGATAAAAGACTCGAAGTTCGTCATTTGGAACGGTCCGATGGGTGTCTTTGAAATGGAACCGTTTGCGAATGGTACGAAGACCGTGGCAGATGCGATGGCGGAAACAAATGCTTATACTGTAATTGGCGGTGGAGATTCAGCAGCAGCTGTTGAGAAGTTTGAAGTGGCAAAACATATGGACCACGTATCGACAGGTGGCGGTGCTTCACTGGAATTTATGGAAGGCATCGAATTACCGGGAGTAGCCGTATTACAAGATCGAGAATAGGAGGAATTCTTTTGCGAAAACGAATTATTGCAGGGAACTGGAAAATGTACAAGCTTTCCAATGAAGCAGCGGAATTTGCGGAACAAATGAAAGAACGACTCACTGCATCAGATCAAGTGGAGGCAGTCATCTGTCCGCCTGCACTGTATATAGGGGATTTGTTGCAGCGCTTTGAGACGAGCGCAGTAAAAGTCGGCGCACAAACGATGCATGACACAGTAGAAGGAGCATTTACAGGTGAAATCAGCCCGGCAATGCTCGAAAATCTAGGGGCACACTACGTCATTCTTGGACATTCCGAGCGCCGTCAATATTTCAATGAAACAGACAGCGCCGTCAACAAGAAAGTCCACGCAGCATTCGCTCATCAGTTGACACCGATCGTCTGTGTAGGAGAGACATTGGAGCAACGGGAAGCGCTTGAAACGGTGTCGATTGTATCCGAACAAGTGGAGAAAGCATTCGCTGACGTAACAGCCGAACAAGCGAAACGGGCAGTCATTGCGTACGAACCTATTTGGGCGATTGGTACAGGGAAAACTGCCACAGCGGACGATGCCAATGAAGTGTGTGGAGCGATTCGCCATAAAATCGAAACGCTTTACACGAAAGAAGTAGCGGACGCGATCCGCATTCAATACGGCGGCAGCGTCAAGCCGGAAAACATTTCAGAATTGCTGAGCAAGGAACATATTGACGGGGCACTTGTCGGCGGAGCGAGCCTGGATCCTGAAGCGTTCGTTCAATTAGTGGAGGCTGGAACGCATGCCGAATAATCCAGTCGCGCTCATCATTCTGGATGGTTTCGGATTACGGGAAGAAACATACGGTAACGCAGTGGCGCACGCGAAAATTCCGAATATCGAGTTACTGATGAAAAACTTTCCGCATGCGACGTTAAGTGCATGCGGAGAAGATGTAGGGTTACCTGAAGGGCAAATGGGGAACTCTGAAGTGGGGCACTTGAACATCGGTGCTGGACGCATCGTCTATCAAAGTTTGACACGCATTAATAAGTCGATTCGAGAAGGCGAGTTTTTTGAAAATGCGACATTAGTAGAGACGATGGAACATGTCAAAACGAAAAAGTCCGCCCTTCACGTCATGGGATTATTATCTGACGGTGGTGTCCACAGTCACTATGAACATTTATTTGCTTTATTGAAACTAGCGAAAGAGTCAGGTGTGGAGAAAGTGTATGTACATGCGTTCTTAGATGGACGTGATGTAGGCCCGACAACTGCCCTGCCTTACTTGAAACGTACGGAAAATGTGATGGAAGAAGTAGGCATCGGGCAAATTGCGACGGTGTCCGGCCGTTACTTTGCGATGGATCGTGATAAACGCTGGGATCGCGTACAGAAAACGTATGACGCAATGGTTTACGGGATCGGTACTACTTTTGAATCGGCCGAAGAAGGAGTTCGTGCTTCTTATACCGAAGAAATACATGATGAATTTATTGAACCGTTCGTCATCCAACAAGATGGCAAGCCGGTCGCCACTGTCGAAAACGGAGATGCGGTCGTGTTCTTCAACTTCCGACCGGATCGTGCAATTCAATTGTCGCGCGCGTTCACACAGCCGGACTTTGACGGCTTCGATCGAGGCGTGAAGAAATTTACAGACTTACATTTTGTCGGCTTTACGCATTATAATGATGATGTGGTGGCAGATATTGTCTTTCATAACGTCAATTTGACGAAAACGATCGGTGAAGTGCTCGAAGATCGTGGCAAGCGTCAGTTGCGTATTGCCGAGACAGAAAAGTATCCGCATGTTACATTCTTTATGAGTGGCGGACGCGAAGAGACATTTGAAGGGGAAACTCGGATTTTGATCAATTCGCCGAAAGTGGCAACGTATGATTTGCAGCCGGAAATGAGCGCTTATGAAGTGACGGATGCGTTAATCGCAGAAATCGAGGCAGAACGACAAGATGCGATTATTTTGAACTTCGCAAACCCGGATATGGTCGGTCACAGCGGCATGCTCGAACCTACTGTCAAAGCGATTGAAACAGTAGATGAGTGTCTTGGCCGAATCATCGACGCGTTGTTTGCGAAAGGCGGTTCAGCAATCGTCACGGCAGACCACGGCAATGCAGATGAAGTGACGACAATCGGCGGACAGCCGATGACGGCGCATACGACAAATCCGGTACCTGTCATCATTACACAGCCAGACATTACATTGCGGACAGATGGCATTCTTGCCGACTTAGCACCAACGATGTTGAAAATGTTAGGAATTCCACAACCGGTAGAAATGACCGGAAAATCATTATTCTAAGGAGAGATCTTCATGCCAATTATTTCACACATTCAAGCGAGAGAAGTACTGGATTCACGAGGCAATCCAACGATAGAGGTAGAAGTATTTACAGATAGCGGAGCGTTTGGACGCGCCATCGTGCCTTCCGGTGCCTCTACAGGGGAACATGAAGCGGTAGAACTACGCGACGGCGACAGCGACCGTTACAATGGGAAAGGTGTGCTGAAAGCTGTAGATCATGTCAATGAAATCATCTCTGAAGAATTAGAAGAAAATTACTCGGTTTTAGACCAAGTCGTAATCGACAAAGCATTGATCGAACTTGACGGAACACCGAACAAAGGAAAATTGGGAGCGAATGCGATTCTAGGTGTATCCATGGCAGTTGCACACGCGGCAGCTGACTACTTGGACGTTCCGTTGTATCAGTACTTAGGCGGCTTCAACGCGAAGCAACTACCAGTACCGATGATGAATATCCTAAACGGCGGAGAGCACGCAGACAATAACGTCGATATTCAAGAATTCATGGTTATGCCAGTAGGTGCGGAGTCATTCCGCCACGCATTGCGCATGGGGGCAGAAATCTTCCATAGCTTGAAGTCTGTTCTTCACGACAAAGGGTTGAATACAGCTGTAGGTGACGAAGGTGGATTTGCGCCAAACCTTGGTTCCAACGAAGAAGCAATTACGACTATTATCGAAGCGATCGAAAAAGCTGGCTACAAAGCGGGCGAAGATGTATTGCTGGCGATGGACGCTGCTTCTTCTGAATTTTACGATAAAGAGCAAAACAACTACTACTTAGCAGGCGAAGATGTGCGCAAAACATCTGAAGAAATGGTTGCTTGGTATGAAGAACTTTGCGAAAAGTATCCGATCGTTTCCATCGAAGACGGCTTGGATGAAAACGACTGGGAAGGTCACAAACTACTGACAGAGCGCATCGGCCACAAAGTGCAGTTAGTAGGAGACGATCTTTTCGTAACGAATACAGAAAAACTTGCGCGCGGAATTGAAGAAGGTATTAGTAACTCGATCCTTATTAAAGTGAACCAAATCGGTACGTTGACAGAAACATTCGACGCAATCGAAATGGCGAAACGCGCAGGCTATACAGCTGTCATCTCTCACCGCTCGGGTGAATCAGAAGACGTAACGATCGCAGACATCGCAGTCGCAACAAATGCGGGTCAGATCAAAACAGGTGCTCCTTCACGTTCAGATCGTGTAGCGAAGTACAATCAGTTATTGCGTATTGAGGATCAATTGTACGAAACAGCTCAATATTTAGGCAAGCAGACATTTTATAATTTACACAAATAAAACGTCCACCGCTCGGGAGTTGGCACAATTTGCAACTAAAGGTTGTGCCGATGACCTAGCTTTGCTAAAATAGAACTGTGTGATTTGCTATTTTGGAGGTGGAAAACATGCATGCCGTGTTAACAGCATCGCTTGTAGTTGTAGCTATAGCTTTAATTGTTGTTGTATTATTGCAATCCGGTAAAAGTGCAGGACTGTCAGGAGCCATCTCCGGCGGGGCTGAACAACTTTTCGGAAAACAAAAAGCTCGTGGATTGGACTTAGTTCTTCAAAGAGCTACATTGGTTCTATCCGTCTTATTTTTTGTCTTAACCATTGCGATTATGAAAATATAAACATGCGAGCGCCTGACCACGATTGAACGGTCAGGCGCTTTTCTTAGAAAGGAACGAAAGACATGCGAATCGCTCAGCCGAAACCATTTTTCTTTGAACACGGCAAACGCGCGGTCTTACTGTTGCACGGTTTCACCGGTACATCCGCAGACGTTCGAATGCTCGGCCGATTTTTGGAAAAACATCATTACACTTCACTAGCGCCTCATTACCGCGGACATGGCGTGCCACCGGAAGAATTGATCAAAACGAATCCTGCACAGTGGTGGGAAGATGTGCTACATGCATACAATCAGCTGAAAGAGGCAGGCTATGAAGAAATTGCAGTGGCGGGATTATCACTTGGCGGTGTTTTTTCATTGAAACTTGCGGCACGGTTTCCGTTAAAAGGAGTCGTCACGATGTGTGCGCCAATGTCTATGAAAACAACCGATCTCATGTGGACAGGCGTCTTGAAATATGCACGTGACTACAAAAAGTTCGCAGGCAAAGACGCAGATCAAATCACCGCTGAAATGGCGGAGTGGAAAACGAAGTCCATGCCAGGCCTTGCCGATTTAGGCGCAATGGTTGACGGTGTGCGGAGAAAAGTCGACTGCATTTATACGCCGCTACTCGTCATTCAATCGCGTCACGACGAAGTGATCGATCCACAGTCAGCACAAATCATATACGATGAAGCGGAATCTACCGACAAACAACTGCAATGGTACGAAGAGTCCGGCCATGTCATAACATTAGGTCCGGAAAAAGCACAACTTCACGAAAACGTGCTGGAATTTCTAGAATCTCTTGATTGGCAAGAGTGAATAAAGGGGAACATACAAGTAAAAGGAGGAGATGATTGTTTGGACTCATTTGAAAAAGAACTACAACAACAAATTCTGTCTGTAATGGAGGAGTCGTCCTACCAGCCGAAAACGGTTCACGAAATCCAAGAAATCCTTGGCATGGAACAGGCGGCAGAATTTAAAGAACTCGTAAAAATGCTCGTACAAATGGAGCAGTCAGGCAAAATCGTTCGCTCGCGCACGAATCGTTACGGCTTACCGGAAATGATGAACCTCGTCCGCGGGAAGTTTATCGGACATGCGAAAGGCTTCGGTTTCGTCGTTCCGGAAAATGTGGAAGGAGACGATGTATTCATTCCGCCACATGAAGTGAACGGTGCGATGAATGGTGACCAAGTACTCGCGCGCGTCTCAGCGAATTCGCACGGAGATCGCCGGGAAGGAACCATTACGAAAATCGTCGAGCGAAAAACGACGAAAGTAGTCGGAACGTATCAAGATCACAGTAGCTATGGTTTCGTCGTAGCCGATGATAAAAAGTTACCGATGGATATTTATATCGAAAAAGGTCATTCATTGGAAGCGGTGGACGGTCAAAAAGTCATTGCGGAAATTACGAGCTGGCCCGATGACGAGAAATCCGCTACAGGAATGATCACGCAAATTCTCGGACATAAAAATGATCCGGGTGTCGATATTTTATCGATCATTCACAAACACGGCATTACAGTCGAATTCCCGCAAGAAGTACTAGATCATGCGAACAGCGTGCCGACAACTGTGCAGGAACAAGATTTCGCCAACCGCAGAGATTTGCGCAATGAGTTGACGATGACAATTGATGGTGCAGATGCAAAAGACTTGGATGATGCGATTTCCGTCTTGAAAGAATACGACGGAATGTATCGTTTATTCGTCCATATTTCTGACGTCAGCTATTATGTGACAGAAAACTCCCCGATGGACGTAGAAGCAGCCGACCGCGGAACGAGCGTCTATTTGACGGATCGTGTCATTCCGATGTTGCCGCACCGTTTGTCGAATGGAATCTGTTCACTGAACCCTGGCGAAGACCGCTTAACATTGACATGCGAAATGAAAGTCGATCATAACGGAAAAGTCGTCGAGCATGAAATTTATCCGAGTGTTATTAACTCGAACTATCGGATGACATATAGTGACGTCTATGAAATTATCGACAATAAAGACGAAGAACTGTCAAAGAAATATGAAGAAATCGTTCCGATGCTGAATGATATGGCAACACTCGCAGCGATTTTCCGTCAAAAACGACAAGACCGCGGTGCTATCGACTTCGACTTCAAAGAATCCAAAATTCTCGTCGATGAAAAAGGATGGCCAACCGATGTCGTCATTATTGAGCGTACCGTTTCTGAGAAATTAATCGAAGAATTCATGCTGGCCGCGAACGAAACAGTGGCGGAACATTTCCACTGGCTGCAAGTTCCATTCCTTTACCGAATACACGAAGACCCGAAAGAAGAAAAACTTCAACGCTTCTTCGAATTCCTAACGAACTTCGGAATCGTCGTAAAAGGAACAAGCAACCAAGTACATCCGCGCGCATTGCAGGAAATTGTCGAATCGATTGAAGGACTGCCGGAAGAATCCGTTATTTCCACGATGTTGTTACGCTCTATGCAACAAGCGAAATACTATCAGGAAAGCATCGGCCACTTCGGATTATCGACAGAATTTTACACGCATTTCACTGCACCGATCCGCAGATATCCCGACTTAATCGTTCATCGTTTAATTCGGACGTATTTATTCGAAAAAGATTTATCTGCACAAACGATCGCACACTGGTCTGCACGTCTGCCGGAAATTGCGCAGCACACTTCCGAACGTGAACGTCGCGCCGTCGATGCAGAACGCGATACGAACGCATTGAAGAAAGCACAGTTTATGGTCGATAAAGTTGGGGAAGAGTTTGAAGGTGTTGTTTCTTCGGTCACGAATTTCGGTATATTCGTCGAGCTCGAGAATACGATTGAAGGACTCGTTCACGTACAAAATATGAACGACGACTACTATCGTTTTGACGACCGTCAAATGATGATGATCGGCGAACGTTCAGGCAAGCAGTTCCGTATCGGAGACGAAGTAAAAGTACGCGTCCTATCCGTCAAGCCAGAAGAACAAGCAGTCGACTTCGAAATCGTCGGCATGGTTCAAAACTTCAGAGGCTCTAGTAAAGAAACGCCGAAAGTCATTCAAGCGAGCCGCAACAAAGGTGGCAGTGCTGGCGGCAGTCGAGGACAAGGCAAGAAAAAAGGTTCAAATGATAAACGCAATAAAAAGCATGAAAAGCCTAAGCGCAAGTTTTATGAAGGCGTCGCGAAACAATCGAAAAAACGCAAGAAGAAAAAATAAAGCCTAACAGTCTCTCTACATTTGGTGTTCGCTAAATGTAGAGGCGGTGAGGCAGAAGAAAATGGGGGAAGACAGATGGCTAAAGGATCCGGTAAAGTACTAGCAGTGAATAAAAAAGCCAATCACGATTACGCCATTGAAGAGACGATCGAAGCCGGCATCGTCTTAAAAGGCACAGAGATCAAGTCGATCAGAAAAGGCAAAGTTCAATTGCGCGATGCGTTCATTTTAATCCGCAACAACGAAGCATGGATTTCCAATATGCATATTAGTCCGTACGAACAGGGCAATATTCATAACCACGATCCGATTCGTTCACGCAAATTATTATTGCACAAGAAACAAATCAATTCATTGATCGGCGAAACGAAACAACAAGGCTATTCCATCATTCCGTTGAAAATGTATATTAAAGACGGTTTCGCCAAAGTGCTGATTGGTGTAGGGAAAGGGAAGAAGCTGTACGATAAACGTCAGGATTTGAAAGAGAAAGAACATAAACGGGACATGCAGCGAGCGTTTAAAGCAAAGCAACAAGATTGATAAACGACCCGATTTATTATATACTATAAGAAGTTTCAAGTACGACCCGCCGTTCTAAGTGAAACGGGCCTGGGTTCCGAACTTTCCTTCGGGGACGTTACGGATTCGACAGGGGTGGTCTGGGCTTGAGCTGCGCGTCGGAGGGATCGTCTCCGTCAGAAACGACAGTTAATAATAACTGGCAAACAAAACAACAACCTAGCATTCGCAGCGTAAGCTGTTGAATCTACCTGTCGTCTCCATCGCTCATGTGGAGGCGTCAGGTTCACTTATTAGTGAGCTACGCTGACAGCTGCATTCTGAGGCTGTTAGAAGAGATTCCCGGAATAGCGCCACGGATCGCCTTGATTGACGGCAAACGTGCGCGCGAACTCAAATAGTCAATCTACACGCGTAGACGCTGAAGTAGCAGAGCCTTTGGACGTGGGTTCGACTCCCACCGTCTCCATACAGTTGTATAGAGAATAACATTACAAGATAAAGCATAAACTTTCTAAAAGGAAGTTTATGCTTTATTTTACTATAAACTTTCTAATCGTCTTGTAAAGTATAGGAATAGATTATTTGAAATTAGGAGGAGTTATTATTGATCACATCCTTTTCAGTTGAACATTTTAAAGCGATATCTTCATGTGAATTATCTAATTTAAAACGTATAAATTTATTTGGTGGTAAAAATAACACTGGTAAATCAACGGTCATTGAAGCTTTATTTTTCTTTCTAGATCGTCAAAATCCCCAATCATTCATACGAATGCACAATTGGCGTGGTGAAATACCAACTTCGATGACAAGTTTTGATATATTTGCTCCTATATTTCATAATTATAATATGGACAAACCAGTTAAAATATCGGTCAAAGAAGGCACAGATATGGAAACGCTCACACTTCACTCCGTTGCGCAAAATAATACAACGATAAAAATAAAACCGAAAGAAGTGTTTTCTATATCTGGAACTAATACAAAATCTCTTGAGCATAATCAAGTTGAAATTGCAGTCGAGTTTTCTGGTCCAACTAAAGGAAAGTATAGTAAACAAAAAATCATACATACGATTCATGATGAAGAGAATATGGATGTGAAAATAAACAAACAAGCACCTATAAAAAGTGCTATATTCTTAAGTTCAAGATCACCAATCAATCCAAACGAAAATGCTATTCGTTTTGGAGAATTGGTGAAAAAAAATAAAGAAAATTTGATAATGGATTATTTACAAGTAATTGAACCACGACTACGTTCGATTACGGCTATACAACAACCAAATAGTCAGGCTGTTCTGTATGGCGACATTGGATTAGATGTAAAAATCCCACTACACTATATGGGAGATGGTATTACACGTATATTATCGATCATACTTGCGATATTCAATAATCCAAACGGTATCGTATTCATAGACGAAATTGAGAATGGATTGCACCATTCAGTGCTAGTACATGTATGGGAAATGCTTGATCAGGCGTCGAAACAAAATAATTGCCAGCTATTTATTACGACACATAGTTATGAATGTTTGGCTTCATTAGTTGATAGTGCTATTTCCAAAGAGGATGTCAATTATATTCGCTTGGAAAGAAAAGGTCAGCAGATTGTATCGAAAGAATATGGTTTTGATAATTTACAAATAGCGATTGAAAATGGTTGGGAGGTGCGTTAATGAGGATTCCCAATAAAGTATCAAAGGACTCAAAAATGCCATTTCAAATTGAAAAGACAAAGTTACTTTTTGTCGAAGGGAAAGATGAAGTATTCTTTTTCGATAAACTGTTTAAGCATTTAGAAATAGAAGACATTCAATTGGTAGAAATTGGCGGAGTTGAACAAATGAGTGTAAAGTTAGCTGCATTTATGTTAATCCCAGACTTCGAAAGTGTGAAATCTATAGGTTTTGTTCGGGATGCAGATCATTCTTTTGACAGTGCAATGCAGAGTATGAGAATGATATTAGAAAACAATGGCTTACAATCTTCTAGTAATCATGGTCAGGTTACGCAAGATGAATCTGATAGACGTATCGGAATATTTATCATGCCAGGTGAGAATATAGAAGGTACTATGCTGGAAGATCTATGCTTACATATCATCAAAGAAAGAAAATATGTAGAATTGATTGATCAATATATAGTAGACCTTAACAAGAATGAGTTGCCGGTTCCTTCAAATCTTGCGAAAGCAAAGACACAAATATATTTGGCATCGCAAAGGAAAATTGTTCACAGTATAGGATTGGCAGCTCAGAAAAGGTATTGGGATTTAACACATCCGGGGTTGGATGAATTTAAAGAGTTTATTAAGAAGTTGTAAGAATGCTAGACCCATAAAACGAGTAAATATTAGGTAGGATATTCACCATGAAAGAAAAAATGGATAGACTCCATTCATTGAAAAAGAAAGTTGATCAACA
The DNA here is from genome assembly GCF_003351785.1 of Sporosarcina sp. PTS2304. Taxonomy (GTDB): domain Bacteria; phylum Bacillota; class Bacilli; order Bacillales_A; family Planococcaceae; genus Sporosarcina. The sequence continues at coordinate 1,871,276 of NZ_CP031230.1, read as the reverse complement.
ACGGCCACTTTCCAAGGAGCTTATTCTGGAACTTAAAAACGATTTTTTAACGGTTCTCCGAAAGAATTCTCCACCTTCAAGCGTGTGAAAGGCAAAGCTTAAATTATGATGGGTTTGTGGTGGATTATGAAATGAAGGAATTAGAGCGGTATTTTGGGATTATGGGGTAAGTACTAATTATAGTTATGGGTGCTGAAGTAGCGAATCTTTTGGGCGTTGGTTCAATTCCCACCGTTTCCATCGAGAGATTATAGGTATTTTTCTTAAAGGATAGTTGATGTAGCTGTGTCAATAGCTGATCAAGTATCCTTTTTACTTTGAGGAGTTTAAGGAAAAAGGATACTCGAGATGAATAACCCCCACAAGATAAGTTTTTAGATCTTCGAAAAAATTGAAACTTTTCCCTACTTTCCCCGTCTGTACGACAAATCGATAGAGTGATGATAGGGAGGATACTAAATATGAAGAAGAAATTGGTACTACTATTTGGCGCGTTGTTGCTCGCATGTAGCTTTCCAATAACTAACTCTGCCGCTGGGAAACAATTATTTTCTGACGTGCCACCAAGCAAGCATTTTGCGCAGGCGGTGAATGAGCTGGCGGAGCGACATGTCATTGGCGGCTATCCGGATGGGTCCTTTAAACCTGGTAATCCGTTAACACGTGGACAGGCTGCTGCCATTATTGTGAAACTGACAGGCATCGACACGACCAATGTGAAAGATCCGCAGTTCAAAGACGTTACGAAAACGAACGGGTCTTATGAAGCAATTGCCGCACTGGCACAAGCAAAAGTCATCGGCGGGTATGAAGATGGGCGGTTTGGTCCGAATGATCCAGTGAAACGGGGACAGCTCGCTTCTATTTTAGTAAAAGCATTCGACTTGCCGCGCTATGATTTTTACGGAATGAAAAATCCTTTTCAAGATATCGCAGGTAATCAATCTCACAGTGCCAACATTTTGATACTACACAAGTATGGAATTGTAAATGGTGTGGCACCGAACCGTTTTGGTTTAAATGAGCCGGTAACGAGAGGGCAAGCAGCTAAGATGATGAGAGCTACAGAACAAGAAAATATTCCGATGATTTCATTGACACCAAAAGAGCTTGGGATGGACGGATTGTATTCGGTCATCTGGGAACAAGATCAGAATGTCTACGAGTCGATCGTCACACGCGACACACCGTACGGGCCCGGCCGACTGCAACTGATTGCGCTAAAAGAAGGAAAGGCGACACTCAATATTAGCGGATATAACGGAGACTCGCCAATTGACGAAGAGGAGAGAGTGTACCGGAAATATTATGTGCACGTTAAGAAAACAACGGACGGCTTGAAACTTTCGATTGAGGAAACAGATGATTACTTGCCAACAGAAGCACCGCTGGAATTGTCAAAAAAAGAGAAAATCAAGAAAGTCCAACTGTATTCCACAACCGGTAAATTACTAGACAGTGACGCAGCTATTCATACATGCAAAGATCAACAAACCTGTCTAACGATTGACAAGACAGGAAACTACCATGCCGTTGCGGAATTAACGAACGGTAAAAAAATCCGCTATGCCATTCACGCAAAAGAGCCCGAGCATGCTTATTTCCATTATGACATGGATGTGTTGAGAGAGCGGCCGTCTTATACATTCAATGTGGAAGAACTGTTCGAAAAGAATGGCTATTATGATCAAACGATGGCGCGTAAGATCGGAAAGCACACGATCGTTACAAAACATGCCGAACAGATTGCAACAATTACACGAGATTCAGGAACGAATGTTTTTCATGTGACAGCTAAAAAGGTCGGGACGGTGGAAGTGACGTTTGAAAATCCTGTGTATTTTACAGGGGAAGTGGGCGACGGAGTGTCAGGGATGATTACGGGCATGGAGGTTAAGGTTCGGGAGGTGAATGGGTTAGTTAACGTTTCTGCTTCGCAAGTTTATGAATTTAATTATTGATGTAGGGGATATCGCATGAGAGGGGGGCTCTTGTGCGGTGTTTTTTTGTTGAGAAGAGAATCTAGTAGACTAATGAATATAGGTATTTTTTGGATTGTGTAGATAGTAGAGGATTGTAAATATGTTATGATAAGAATAGGCAGATGGTGTGTAAAACTGCTACCTAATAGAATCAATACACGAAGAAATTCATTACAGAAAAGTGAGGAACACAACATGGCTGAATTAAACACGATATTATTTAGTGCTGCCGACAACTTGCGCAGCAAAATGGATGCATCGGAATACAAAAACTATCTACTGGGCCTGATCTTCTACAAATACTTATCAGATCGTTTATTAGTAAAAGTAGTGGAGCTGGCTGATGAATCACTAGAAGAATACGATACAGCAGACAAGCAAACACAACTGTATAGAGAGCTATTAACAGATGAAGACGTAAAAGATGATTTGATTGAAACGCTGGTAGATACATTAGGATACGACATCGAACCGGATTTCTTGTTCAATGTCCTCGCTAATCAGGCAAAACAAAACACATTCCAATTAAACGACTTGAACAAAGCGTTTATCGACTTGTCCACAAAGTACGATCAATTCAATGGCTTGTTCGATGACGTGGACTTGACTTCTAAAAAGCTTGGATCAGATCCGCAGCAACGAAACATTACAATTACAGAAGTAATCAAGAAGCTGAATCCGATTGATCTATTGGGACATGGCGGAGATGTAATTGGAGATGCCTATGAGTTCTTGATCAGTCAGTTCGCTTCCGAAGCGGGCAAGAAAGCTGGAGAATTCTATACACCACATGAAGTATCCGTCATGATGGCACGTATTGCAGCATTTGGCCAAGAAGATAAAAAGTTGTTCAGCGTATATGACCCGACAATGGGATCAGGTTCATTGATGTTGAACGTCCGGAACTATATCAATCATCCTGAAAGCGTCAAATATCATGGACAAGAGTTAAACACGACCACATACAACCTGGCAAAGATGAACTTGATCTTGCATGGCGTAGACAAAGAAGACATGCGTTTAAGCAACGGGGATACGTTGAACAAGGACTGGCCAACAGAAGAACCTTATACATTTGATACCGTCTTAATGAACCCACCGTATTCAGCGAAGTGGTCAGCAGATGAAACGTTCCTGGATGACTCTCGTTTCAATCGATATGGAAGACTGGCACCAAAATCAAAAGCAGACTTTGCGTTTTTATTACATGGACTGTATCACTTGAAAGATTCAGGAACGATGGCGATCGTTCTACCGCATGGCGTGTTATTCCGTGGGGCTGCGGAAGGTATTATTCGAAAGAAGTTATTGGAAGACGGCAATATAGATGCGGTAATTGGTATGCCAGCTAATCTGTTCTTTGGGACTTCGATTCCAACAACTGTTATTATCTTGAAGAAAAATCGTTCTACTCGTGATGTGTTATTTATTGATGCGAGTAAAGACTTTAATAAAGTAGGGAATCAAAACAAGCTGTCGACAGAACATATAGAACAGATTTTCAAAACGTATGTTAATCGCGAAAATGTAGAGAAGTATGCTTATGTTGCTACATTTGAAGAAATTAAAGAAAATGATTTCAATTTGAATATTCCGCGATATGTAGATACTTTTGAAGAAGAAGAACCTGTAGACATGGCTTCAATCGGCTCAAATATTAATGGTATCTATAGCGAAAAAGTAAAAAAAGAAAAGGAAATATTTAATATGATTTCATCGTTAAACTTTAATAGTGAAGATTCTCAGTGGATTAAAGGTGCATTAGAGGTGTTCAATCGTGTTAAGTAAAAATATCCCGAAACTAAGATTTTTAGGATACGACAATAAATGGGAGAGATTGAAATTAGGAGAAGTATGTGATGTTTTCCAAAGCGGAAAGAATATTAAGTCACATGATATTTTAGATGAAGGTATGTATCCTGTATTTGGTGGTAATGGACTTCGTGGATATACTAACACATATAATTATGAGGGACTGTATGCATTTATTGGAAGACAAGGCGCACTATGTGGAAACGTTAATATATTCCAGGGGAAATCTTTTTTTACGGAACATGCCATTGTGGTAAAAGCTAGCAAAGAAAATGATACAAAATTTTTGTTTTATCTTCTAGAGAAAATGAATCTCAGACAATACTCAGATCAATCTGCTCAACCAGGGTTGGCGGTTAATAAGCTTATAAAACTATTTGCTTTTATTCCTATTTATGAAGAACAAGTGAAAATTGGAATGTTTTTTGAAAGGTTAGATGAAACTATCGCTCTTCAACAACAAGAACTAACCATCCTCAAACAAACAAAACAAGGATTCTTGCAAAAGATGTTTCCAAAAGAAGGGGAAGCAGTGCCGGAAGTTCGGTTTCCAGGTTTCTTAGACAATTGGAAAGTATATAAGCTAGCTGATATAACAAAGTTAATTACAAAGGGAACAACTCCTAAAGATAAATATAGCAAGGGAGATGTGAACTTAATAAAAGTAGAAAATATTGACTCATATTCTGGTGTTATCACATTAACATCAAAAGTTTCAAAGGAGGAGCATGAAGGATACTTAAAGAGATCACAATTAAAAGCCGATGATATTTTATTCTCTATTGCTGGAACTCTGGGTAGAACATCTATTGTTAAAGAGGGAATACTCCCAGCCAATACAAATCAAGCATTAGCAATCATTAGATTGAAAAATGGAAATACGGGCTTTGTAGAAACATATCTAAAAGGAAGAACCGTAGAAGAATATATTAAAAGAAATCCAACAGTAGGAGCGCAACCTAATCTTTCTCTTGCGCAACTTGGAAACTTAACTATTAAACTTCCGAGTAGTCAGGAACAAGAGGCAATCAGTAAGTTTTTTAAAGGAATTGACAAAGTTATCTCTATAAGTCAACAAGAACTAGAAGCCCTGCAACAAACAAAAAAAGCATTCCTACAAAAGATGTTTGTCTAAGCAGCCAGAAAGGAGGACTAGGCATGACGAAGATTCCTCATAACGATGAAGAAGAAGTGGAACGTCGCTTGATTGAAGTGTTGGGAGAAGGACATAATCAATGGAATTACCGTCCTGACCTCAAATCAGAAGATGACCTATGGAAGAACTTGCGGCAAAAAATTATTCAGAATAACTTAGCCGAGATCGGTGGCACCCCGTTGACCGATGCAGAGTTCGATACGATCAAGACCGAACTACTGCTGAAAACGAAGACGCCCTTTGAAGCGGCGAAGTGGCTGAAGGGGGAGAATGGCATTGCTCGTATTACGATTGAACGGGAAGATGTTTCGATCGGGGCGATATCGTTGGTTCTGTACTCCAATCAAGATATAGGTGGCGGGATCTCTACATACGAGGTCGTTCATCAGATTGCGAAGGGGAAAACGAGTGTAGACGAACGGGACCGACGATTTGATGTCACGTTATTGATCAATGGATTGCCGATCGTGCAAATCGAATTGAAACAAGCGACGGCGAAAGATGGCGTCTATCAAGCCTATAATCAAATCAAGAAGTATGCAGAAGAAGGATTGTTCCGTAATAACATCTTCTCTACTTTGCAGCTGTTTATCATATCGAATGAACAAACGACTCGCTACTTCGCGAATGCCATGCCGAAAGATATGCACAAGAAGTTCGTCTTCAGTTGGCGTACGACGGATAATCGGAAAGTGGACAATCTCTATGAGTTCGTCAAGCAAGTCCTCAATATACCGGACGCTCATCGGTTGATCGCGAACTATACGATCGTCAGTGAAGACCAGGACAACAAAGCGTTGATGGTGCTGCATTCGTATCAAATCCATGCGATCGAGGCGTTGTTCACGTCGGCAATGAAGCACCAATCAGGCTATGTCTGGCACGCGACAGGTTCTGGGAAGACGTTGACGAGCTTTGTATCGACCAAGCTACTCGCGAAAAAAGCGGGCGTGGATCGTACCGTCATGTTGATTGACAGGAAAGACTTGGACAATCAAACGACAAGTGAATTTACGAAGTTTGCGTCGGAATATAATACGGGCATTTCATCCGGTACGGCGAAGTCGAATAGTTTAATTGTCGGGACAGGCAGCTCCAAAGAGTTGAGTGATACATTGCTGTCGAGTGCCAATTCGAATACGGTCATTATCACAACGCGTCAAAAGTTGGAAGCGGCTTTGCGCTATGCGGAAAGACAAGAAGAACAAAAAGGATCGCAACGTTTCAAGAAACTGATGGGCCAACATATCGTGTTCATTGTCGATGAATGTCACCGGGCGTTAAGTGCTGAGGGAATGGAAGCGATCAAGAAATTCTTCCCGAACTCTACATGGTTCGGCTTTACTGGCACACCGATCTTTGAAGAGAACAAGAAACAAGCAAAAGGACGGTTGGCACGTACAACACGTGATCAGTACGGTGAAGTACTGCATACGTACACGATTAAAAATGCACTTGATGACGGAGCGGTATTGGGCTTTCAAGTCGAACACGAAGACACGATTGAACCGGTCTCGTTGACCAACTATATCTTTGCACAATTGCGCGCGAAAGAGAAATACGCAGCACTTACCGATAATGAAGTAAATGATGAAATCGATAAAATGACTGGAATCGAAAGAGAAACGTATATCGAACCTTCTTCTTATGAACAGGACGAGCATATTCAAAAGGTCTTGCATAAAATATTCCGCCCTGATAATGCCTATACAAAATTTGACTTTGAAAACGGAAGACCCCAGAAGTCTGCCATCTTGACGACTAGCTCAATCGCGATGGCGAAGCGTTACTATCATGCGATCAAAGAAATGACACGTGATCCGGATTGGCTGACGAAGGAGTTCGCTGGGCATCCGATTCGAACAGGTCGCACGATTGACGATCCTGACTTTCCACGAGTGGCCATCACGTATTCATTGCAGGAAAATGAAGAGGACTCTAAAGAGAATCAAGACGAGATGAAAGAAATCATCAACGATTACAATGCGTATTACGGAACGTCTTGGTCGATAGAAGATATTAATCGTTACAATGGCGATATCAACAACCGACTGGCGCGTAAGAGAGCCGAATTTAAACAGTTAGGTAAGCAAGTCGATTTAGTCATAGTCGTCGATCGACTGTTAACAGGATTTGATGCGCCTACGGTTCAAACGCTATTTGTCGATCGCAATCTTAGCTATGCGAACTTGATTCAAGCATTTTCCCGAACGAACCGAACGTATCCAGGGAAAAAGAAGGGCTTGATTGTCACATTCAGGAAGCCAGCGACGATGGAATACAATGTGAACGAAGCAACGAAACTGTATTCGCAAGCGCAGGAAGAAACTAATCTGGTGTATCCGTCATACAAAGACTCGAAGAAACGCTTCAAAAAAGCCCATTCGTCATTTACTGCATCAGTACCGAATCCTGAAAGTATCGACGAACATTCACCGATCGAACAACGTATTGAGTTCGTTAAAGCCTTCCAAGAGCTGAACAATGCTTATGAAGCATTGGTTACGTACGATGACTACAACGATGACATGGAGAAATCAAAAGCGCTTCAAGATCAAGTGAAAGTGCTGGAGGATTATGTAGGAATTTACAATACCGTAAAGGGTTCACTGACAGATGAAAGGGAACCAGGAAATCCCGATGACGATCCAGACTTTTCAGGAATCGAGTTCTATGGAGATAACGCGATCAAGTTGTATGACATCGACTCGACCTATATCGACCGCTTACTGGAAACCTACGCAGCGAACAGCCCGGACATCCGAGAAGAAATCGAAAAAGCCCTTCAGAAACTGAATAAGTCGGAGGTCGTGAAAAATGTCTATACGGATATTCTGAATGCCATCGACGCCAAGGAAGTAGACGAAGATGAAGATATTTTCGCAGTCAAGCGACGTTATTTCACATCGGCATATGACGAAGCGATAGAAACGCAATCGAATACATGGTTTGTGAAAGAGGATCAACTTCATTTATCGGCGATTCAGTATACTGTCGGATCAGATACTATACCGAATATCCGGGGGATTTTGGACAGTAAGGAATTCGATAAGTATAAAGCTAAAAATCCAGATGCAAAGCCGTTGAAGTATGGGCCGGAGATGAAGCGGGATTGGATTCATGTGTTGAATGAGGTGATTGTTCCTTTGGGGGATGAGTTGCGGTGAAGTGGGAATGTATTAATGAGGACATAATACGGACATTACTTAGCAATTTGTTTCATTGCTCTTTACAAAGCGGACAAAGATAGTGAGAATAAGAACAACCTAAGCTTTTTACAATGTACCTCTGTGAGAAACAAACGTGAATGTTTAAACAATCATGAAAGTTTGGCATACAGGCATCTTTTGCTACGTTTTTAGGAGGCGGAAATATGGTATTATACGCTTATATAGATAGAGAAAGAACAAAAAAGTTTTATGCTAAAGAAGCTTTAAAAGAAGATAAGAAAAAGCGGTATTACTGTCCTAGTCCAACTTGTGATGCACATATGTATTTATGTAGTGTAGATGGCGTGTCTTCTGCATATTTTAGTGCTACACGAAAACAACATTCCCATCGTCAAGGTTGTGGTTTTGAAGCTTCAAATAATTTTAAACCACAAAATTTTGATGAAGCTTCATTTGATTTTGAAAATGTTCTTGAAGCGATGCGAAAGCTTAACAAATCTACAGTGAAAAACAAAAAATCAATTTTGCATAAAAATGGAGAAGCGCATTCAAAACCATTAAGAACTACTAGACAAATCTATGAGATGTGTAAGTCGTATCCTTGTTCGCACAAGTATAACAACCTTTCTATTGGGAAAATGCTTTTAGATGATAGAAGTGAGTATATGTATCCAAAAGGAGTGTTCGGCAATAGAATTATTGAATCTAAAGTAAAGCGTGGTATTTTTTATGATTCTACAAAAATGGAGCTTCGTCTAGTTGCTCCAAGCTCAAAGAAATATGAGTTGATTTTACAGTTTGCAGATAAATCACTGTTTCTGGATATTAAAAATAGCTTATACAAAAATCGGGATAAGTTAATCATTTTATCTGGACTTTGGGAATCATCTGCTACATTTAACTCGTTTTGTACGAAAATCGTGAATAAAAGTCAAATTGTTGTATTGAATAAATTGAAATAAGGTACCTATTATATGAAATGATTTGATAGGTACCCACTAGCGTTAGTGAAGGGTACCTGTGCGCGAAACATTCACGTTAGTTTCTGGCACAGGCACCTATCACTAAAGCAAGTGCTAGCCCAATTTATCATAAATTCGTTCAGGCAGCTAAAGCAATGAATCCAAAATATATTTCTATGATCACACCTAGTCGCTGGTATGTTGGAGGGAAAGGATTAGACAATTTTCGCGAAGAAATGTTGAGCGATTCTCACTTAAGAGAAATCCATGATTGGCTAACCCCTGAGGATATATTTCCAAATACAAATATTCGTGGAGGAGTTTGTTACTTCCTATTGGATTCCTCTTATGATAATAAAAGTGGGGGAACCCGCGTATTTACGTATGAAGAGAATGAAATAGTTAGCGATACTGTTAGAACATTAAAATATAATGATTCAGGCATTTTCGTAAGAGATTCCAAGGCGATTTCAATTCTAGAAAAGATTGAATACGGTGAGAATAATAGTTTGATGGAGTATGTATCAGCTCGTAATCCATTTGGTTTTTCAACAAACTTTACAAAAGATGAAAGATTCAAAAATGATAAAAGTATTATGACTTCACCGGTTAAATGTTATGCGAATAAAGGAATCATTGGTTATATTGAGGAAAATGAAATTAAGAAAAACTTTGAATGGATTGGTAAGCGAAAAGTGTTGACACCATATTCAAACAATATAGGAACAGAGTTAAGTGATGATAATTTAAATACTGTAATAGCCACTAGTAACTCTATTTGCACAGAAACATATTTAGTTATAGGAGCAAAATTAGATTTAGACGAGGAAGCAACGGAAAATCTATCTAAATACTTAAAAACAAAGTTTGTGCGATTTTTACACAGTTTAGCAAAGAGCAGTCAACATGGCACTCGAAATACTTACCGCTTCGTTTCACTACAAGACTTTTCAGATAATAATGTTGTGAGTTGGGCTGAATCGGCAGAAAAAATTAATATGCAATTATATAGAAAATACAATTTGACTGAACTAGAGATTGAGCATATCGAAAATAAAATTAAACCTATGAACTAAAATTGTTTATTTGTGGTCATTTGTTTTCTTTAATGATTATTCTTGAATCTGCTACAAAAAAGATATTAAGATAAAATTCTCGAAACAAATAAACTATTACAGCCTTGAACAGCTGGAGCTAGATATGGGGGACTGGTACCTTTATAATGGTAGCAGCTTTAAGTTAAATTAAAATTTAATTTCAGTATTTGTTCGAGACACCGAAGAATATCGGTAACAAGATAGTGAAATGTGCTAGTGTTTTCAAGGTAGTATCAATTTAATAAATAAAGATGGTGGTTAGGATAAACCAGATATTACAAGATATAATACTGCAACTAGGTTATGGAAGCGTTTGGGTAATGTCTGTAATTTTAATATTCAAGTTTGTAATTAAACCGGCATATGAAAATTTCCTTGCAAATAAAGTGGAAATTGCTCAAATTGAAAAACAATCCAGTTTGAATCGTGAGGAAATGCGAGTCCAAAATGAATTGGATTCAAATAGTCGTCTGCATACTAGCCACTTAGAATTTGAGGTGTATAAAAAAGATCGCGTATTACCTCATTTAGAGAATATTAATAAAATTTTAATAGAGCATAATATGCACTACAATAACTATGGACAGTACATAGTTAATAAGACCATGCTACGAAAAGAATTTGAAACTAAACGATTAAAATTAGATAGTGAGTTTATTGAAAATAAAGACAAGATAGCAATATATATACCGAGTGAGTTTCGTCTATTACTAAATAGAATTCGTGTCATCATTTCTGTATCATGGAAAGATCCTATAATTTTAAATGGGAATTTGGCACATTTCGATACTCCAATAAAATTCATAGATAAATCTTTGGAGATATATAGAAAATATGTAGAGTGTTTCTACGAGATGGTAGCGGAATATATTAAAATAACCGATGAAACAAAAGATTATGCTAAAATACTTTCAAATCACGGGTTTAATGAGAAAGCAGAGTATATATCTAAAAAATTAACAGATAGAGTTGCTATGGCCTATATTCTGTTACATGAATATATGGATACAGAAGAATTTAAATCTATTGATCAAGAGTTTGAAAAAACTCCTAATTGATTTATTCAACCACCGTTGTATATGAGTGAAAGATGCCCGTGTGAGAAACTATCATATTAGTTCAAACAATCATGTTTTTTTAATATTCACGTTAATTCAGTACACAAGTACATTTCTCTAAATCCTGATTAATTTCAATACGTAACCTTGGAAAAAAGTCCGCTATCCAATGAGAAAGAAGTGAAATAAGATATGCGTGGTAAAAATATAAACTTGTTTTTAATGGACGGGATTCCTACTGGACGCATAAAATGTACTCTCGCTAACTGGACAGGTGTTGTCTATCAAGTACCTCGAACAGATCTTGAGAAGTGCAAAGGACGACAAGAGTTATCTCAAAGCGGAGTGTATTTTTTATTTGGGACATCTGATGAAACAGGAGAAAATGTTGTCTATATTGGTCAAGCTGGAATTAGAAAGAATGGAGAAGGAGTTTTATATCGTTTACAAGAACATAAACGCAATCTTGATAAAGACTACTGGACAGAAGCAGTCGTATTTACTACATCCAACAATTTTTTTGGACCTACTGAAATAAGCTATCTAGAGAATCGTTTTTGCGATATTGCTAAACGAGCTGACCGTTACATAGTCAAAAATATTAATGAACCAACTCCAGGCAATATTACTGAAGAAAAAGAAAGTGAGCTAGAGGAATTCATTGATTACTCTAAACTTGTTATGGGAACATTAGGCCACAAAGTCTTTGAAAAGCTAATAGAATCAAAGGTACCACTTGAGCAGTTGGATGGTACTAATGACGATGAATTGTTGCTTTATTTAAAGCGCAATAGCGGTAAGAGTAAAAAGTTAATTGAAGCTCAATGCAAACGGACAAGTGAAGGATTTGTAGTGATCAAAGGCAGTACTATTGAAGTAATTGATTCTAAAACAATACCTCTGCGTGTCAAAGATGCTCGTCGAAAAGCAAAAATCGATAAAAATAATGTACTTCTAGAAGATGTTCTGATGAGTAGTCCTTCTTATGCTGCATCATTCGTTATCGGTGGAAATGCGAACGGCTTAGTAGAATGGAAAACAATAAACGGCCAGACACTTAAAGAGTTTGAAAGTATTGAAGTTGATTTAGATTAATTGAAGGCTATAGAAAGTACTTATTATATAAAAGCAGGTACCAGGTACACACGCAATTGAACTAGAGTTGTGTGAGGACCCGGGCCTTCCAAATCGTAATTTAGGTACCTGTGTGCCACACAACTTGTGCCACACAATTCGGAAACAATTCTGAAAAGTGTCTGATTTGTGTGCCACAAAAGCACCTTTCATAGTAAACTCCTTATTTTCCTTTTCGCCACTGCTTCAGATAAGCCTCCGAGAACTCCACCAGCGGTTCTATTTAACAAATACTCACTTTCAAACTGATTCATGAATTGATCCTCGAGAGTAAAAATATTAGATGTAGCATATGCAAATATTCTTGTGGTATCCAACGCTCTAAAACTATTCACTGATAAAATCGAGTGATTTGTATCCCCAAAAATCATTCTGTCAAAATACATTTGCATCGTCCAATGTTGTTGTATTCGTTTTTTTATATCACGACTTGTACCAATATACACTTGAGAATATTCATCTAACACCATAACATAATATCCGGATGTCCCATTTACTAAAGTTAAATCGGTAATTTCCGTGAAATCCGAGTTTTTATCAATAAAGTCTTGTAGTACTTCATTAAAACGTTCTTTGGATAAAGAACGAAAATATTCCATACTCAAGTCGAAGTTATATAAATAAACCTCTGTATGCTTTTTTATAACAGAATCGGTATAATGCTTTTTCACATTTGAATCTTTAAAGACTACTTTCTCTATGTAATTTTCCCGCTTGAGTTTTAACTATAAATGTCAACACTAATATGTACATTTGTGCTCGTTTAACAGTGTACAAAATTACTCTTTTACTGGCTCAAGGTGTTGCTTAAGACGGTATGAATCACCTGTAATCGTTACGACACTCGCGTGATGTAAAATACGATCTAAGATAGCGTTTGCTAACTTGGGTTCCGGGAAAATTTCTTCCCAGGCCTTGAAGTTCACATTCGTTGTGAAAATTGTACTTTTCTTTTCGTAACGTGCATCAATTAACTGGAAGAAAAGCTTTGCGTCTTCTGCATCAATCGGTAAATAGCCGATTTCATCAATGATTAATAATTTATATTTTGTATAATGCTTTAAACGGCTTTCTAGTCGATTTTCAATACGTGCTCTTTTTAGATTTTGGATTAAATCATGACACTTAATAAAATACGTGCTCGTGCGCTTTTTAGCAGCTGTAATACCGATTGCTGTGGCTAAGTGGGTCTTGCCGACACCACTTGGACCAAGAAATACAATGTTCTCATTTGCTTGAATAAATCGTAAGCTTTGAAAATCGAGTAACTGTTGCTGATTAACACTGGGTTGAAAGTCGAAATCAAAATCTTTCATTTCCTTTAAATGTGGAAATGCAGCGACCTTCACCATTGCGTGGATCATGTTTTGTTCACGTACATCTACTTCGTAGTTCGTTAATTTAATAAGTGTGTCTATAAAAGAAAGCTCGTTCTTAATACTAAAGTCGATGACTTCATTCAAATGTAGACCCATTTGCTTTAGTTTTAAATACTCAAAGTTTTGTAGGAGCTGCTGATAATTCGTGTTCAAATGCTGCTTCATTTATACATTTCTCCAATCGCTGCTAAATTTCGTTTTGCTAAATCATTTATATCCGGATAGTTTGGCATCGCTTTTGATATTGTTTCTCGATAATGTGCTTCCTGATAATTGAGTTTAGCATTACTTATTTTGTGTTGAGCTATCAGTTCCATGTTATAATGAATCCATAATTGGTCATCATATACTTGCAAACTTACTTTCTTTCCCTGGTACACTGGTGGTACGGAGTACTGATTAGATTTGTAAGAAATCATGTTTGAATATTAAAGGTACCTGTGCGCAAAACATTCATGATTGTTTGAACAAACATGAATTTTAAAACTTTCACGTTAGTTTTATGCACAGGCACCTATTACTTAATGATGTGATAAAAGATTTGATGGCTAAAAGAAAGCTCAAGGATGAACCGATGAGAGAAATTGATTACACAATCGATGATATTTTAAATAGGAAAATATAAAAGCACCTCAGCCCTGCTAACGCAGCGGGGAAAAGGTGCTGTAAAGAGCTTCTCCAGCCCTGCTAATGCAGCGGGGAAAGATTACGCTCAAATATATAATATGAGTAAACCTATTATAATATACACACATTTTTTTGTAAAGTCAAGGGAGGTACTGATGACATATATTATTTACTTTGATGAATCTAATAAATTAGATCAACCAGGGATTGATTATTCATATTACGGTGTATTAGGTATGGAGGAAAATGTCGCAGAGGTAATAAGAACATACTTAACTGAGTTGAATAACGAGTTAAATTCTTCATCAGAAATGCATTTTGTCGATTATACACAAGATACGAATTTCGAAAAATATTTTAAAGCATTGAATTTTATTTTATCACAGCCTATTCAGTTAAATATTTTCATTGTTAATAAGCAAGAAGCTGAACAGTTAACATCGGAAATGGCCGTAAGTATGGAGCAGCTTCGAGAATTATTTTATGTGAAAATAACTGAGCGACTTTTTTATGGAATGACAAGGGATTTATCACCTGGTGAGTTTATTAAAATCGTGATAGATGAAAATAGTGAGTACGATAAAATTGAGTTAGAAAGCAAAATCATTGAGCAAATGAATGCACATTCTGCTTATCGTAAGAAAGCATATAAAGTTGTAGAAGCTAGACAAAAATCCTCAGAAAATGATTTATTACTGCAAATGATTGATGTTTTAATGGGTATTGTAGTATTTATTTTGGAGAAACAGCATAAAGCATTTGAATTACAACGTACTAATATAACGCTTGATGTAAAATGTGATTTAATTTACCGAGTACTTATTGAAGAAAATAACCTCGATATTTTTCATGATAAGGTGACTCTTTATCGTTGGGAAGGAAAAGTCGAAAAAGCGAAGCAGGTAGAATTTAGTCAATTTACAGGAGACTTTATCATGTCTAAAGCTAAGTACGATGTATTAGAATTAGCAAAGTTAGCTCAAATGCGTTTAGAATATCTAAATTCTGGTACAAAAGTATATAGAGAAAAAATGGGATACAAGCGTCAATTAAGAAAGCTATTTGGTTATCTTGATGAATTAGATGGTAAGGGTAGAAATAGTTATTATAAATAGTGAAGAAAGGGTTTAAGATGAATATTCTAGAGCTATTAAAAGATCGCATAGAGGATGAGTTACATAAAAAAACTCGTACAGTTATGTTCTGGTACGATGAGTAAGGCGAATATACGGTGGAATCGCTACAGGAAGCATTAGCAGATCAGCCGATTCATGTACGTGCGTTAACACGAAATAATTTTTTCTCGTTAAAAATTGAAATTGAAATAGAGAAAAAGAAAAAGCCGGACTCATTCTTATTGAATGCAAACTTTGCGAAGCCGGAGAAGGAAAAAATTATTTACTCGATATGTAGTGAATCGAAAGGTACCTGTGCGCGAAACATTCATGATTATTTGAACAAACATGGATGTTTAAACTTTCACGTTAATTTCCGGAGCAGGTACCTATCACTTAATATATCTTTCACTAATATTGTGAGTGTGCTATTAATATTTCTTGCAGAAAAATTGAAAAAATCTTATTAAGTAACGAAAGCTCTTCTATTTCGTCATTTTTAAATAGCTGAAAGGTTGAATCCATCTTTTCAGCATGAAAATATTTATTTCGAATAAAGTAGGAATACTTTATCAAATAAAAGACTAATAATTGTTCATCATTTTTTTGGTTCCTTGCGATAGAATGATTTATATGGCTATCGACCTCTGCATAAAGTCCTTTAGATCTCAGAAACGCTTGTCTATAAACGAGAGTTTCCTTAAATATAGTGTTTAACCTGTTATCATCATATCTTTTTATGAAGTGTACAAAAGCTGCAGTGTTATTTTCGTTAGTATAATCATTCAAAATCATTTCTCTTATTCTTAAATTGCGAATATCTGTAGAAGTAATTGTTGAGATAAATTGAATGCTTCTTGGAAATAGATTCTTATGAGTACATATAAACTCTCTCATAAATACTAATTTCTCAAACTCTGTGGTTTTCTGAGAAATATGTGTATAAAGTGTATTAAATGACTTCCAATGCTTTTCAAATTTCCCACCTTCTAAATCATAGTCCTGTGCTTTTAACCAATAAATACAAGAAATTAAAATAGTATGTGATAAAGTATTTTCTTCTAATAGGATTTTTGCATCACTTAAATCCCATATTAATTTGTCCGAAAGCTTTGTTTGTAGTGGTTGATTTATTTTATCTGTAGAGAAATTTGTTATTTCTTTTCCTTGCAAGTTTAGTTCAGAGACTATTATATTCTTTATGTTTGGTATAAAACCATTAGTAATAGAAAGGAATGTTAATGATTTATTTATTTGCTTATTGAAAGAACTATTAAAATTAAATAATAGGGTATTGACATCTTTTTTCTTTTGTCTTTTACATTTAATAGTTAGATTATTTCGATTAATTTTTAAAGAGTCATAATAAAGTTCATGATAATAGACTTTTTCATTGGAAATAATAAAATTTTCAAGTGGTTCTGTAAAATTTATTGTTATCAAGTATTCATGTGACATGATTTTCCTCCTTATAATAACGTTATTATACCTTAAAAAGGTCAAACTTTTTAGAAAATTTACTTTAAACATGTGTGGTAACTACTCAGTTGATGTTTTGAATCCTATCTTTTTTGGGTAAGTAGTCCATTAGTGAATGGTACCTGTGCACGAAACGTTTGGCAAAATATAATAAGATAAAAGTATAAAATTTAGAAAATACGAACAGTTCTACGCTTTGCGCGAAGTGTGGGGCTGTATGGTTCGGGAATCTGTTTTGATTGGAGGCACAGTATGCTAAAAAAACTTACGATCACTTTCGCCCTATTTTCACTGCTGATTCTTTCCGGATGCAGCAGCATAGCGAAATACGGCAATGAGGAACCAGCGGCCATCGTCAACGGAGAAGTGATCACCGTTTATGATTTACGGCTTTTATTTCCGGATGAAAAGGCACTCAGTTATTTGGACGGCGCCATACAAATGGAACTAGCAAAACAGGAAGTGGAGAAAATGGGTCTCGATATTTCGAAGCATCTGGAAGAGGAAGAAGACTGGTTTTCCATATTGCCGCCTGAGGATGCGGATGACGAAAATACTAAGCAAATACGCGATTTTGCTAAGTCGCAGGCAAAGAAACTGAATATGACGCCGGAGGAATTTCAGCGAGCGTATGCGAAGAAGCTGAATGAACAGAATGCGTATTTGCTGACGTATTTGGAAAAGAAACTGGGCCCTTATGAGTACGATTCGGAAACCGGTACGGCTGATTATAACGAAAAAGCGAACCGGCTGCTTGAAGAACTTGCGGAACAGCACAAGGACGAGATTGAAGTGCTGATTAATTAGTCCAATAACTTACAGGCTCTGCAGCGTCTTTTGGGTAGCCCTCAATCGACTATGCAGAAACAGCCGGCAGGGGAGGGAATGAGCTTGAGTCCAGCTAGTGTAATTTTTTTCATGATGTTCATGGCGCCGATCGTGTTGTTGCTGATCGTGGCGGCTTTTTGGAAAAAAGCCCGCGTCATCTTGCTGACCGTTGCCGTGTTGGTTGCGTCAGGTGAACTTTATTATGTCCTGTATAGCCAGGACGCACATTTACAGGAATGGTACAGCCAGGAAGAAACAGTAAACAAGTATTTGAATGAACTCTATCCCGGTGATCAATGGGTCAGCCGGCAGCCAATACGCAACACGATACTGTCCAACGGTGTGGAAATCGTGTTTACCGATGAGCCGGAAGTTGCGTATCTGTATATCGTTGAAGATGGAAAGGTACAGCTAGCCGGCTATTCTGAGGGGAAGCATGGCGGAGAACCGAAGAGAGACCGATGACTGGAAGCGGCTGAATTGGAAACGAAAGGTACCTGTGCTCAAAACATTAATGTTTAAACTTTCACGTTAGTTTCTTGCACAGCTACCATTCCTCAAGCCACACCTGCCAGCAAATAAACCGCTGTGCCCCAGATAAATACAGCGGAGCATTTATTGAACATATACATCACGCGCCCCGTACCGTCCAGCTTCTTCAGCATCGAACCGGCGACCGCCAACCCAAGGAACCAGAGCCACGATACTGTAATGCAGGCTAGCATAAAATACAGCTGCTCCTGCTCGGTGTATTTGAGAGCGCTTGTGCCGATGACGCCGACGGTATCGAGGATGGCGTGCGGGTTCAGCAGCGAGACGGATACAGCGAACAGGATTTGTCGGCGAACCGGCAGGGCATGGTCGGTTTCGTCCGCAGTTGTTTCGGCTGTCCAGAGGGCATAGCCCATATATAGCAGAAACAGAATGCCTACTAGCATCAGACCGAGGCGTAGCCACTCGAACTGCAGCACGATGACAGACAGGCCGAAAACGGCGAGTATGATCAATAGCGTGTCGCAAAGCGCTGCCGTGATGGCGGCCGGCAGTGCTCGCCGCACGCCCGCCGCTCCTTGCGTGAATACGAACACATTCTGCACTCCGAGCGGTAGGATGAGGCCAAATGCTAATATGATTCCGTGAATGATCGCTTCCATCAATATCAACTCCTGTACTCTATCGTACTATGATTTTCCTCTGCGGGGAAAATTTTTTTCAACAGAATTGGCCGGCTAGACGAAAAATTGGAATACTAAACCGGGCTTTTACAGAGTTGTGTAGTAACTTTACATAAAAATAACTTCTTTCTTCCAGTACTAGAGTGTGTACAATGCGACAGTAGCCAATGTACTTACTCTGACATTCGTAGCAACACTTCAAACTCCCTCACTACAAAATCCGTACGCATCAACTAAATAAACTACTCTCTCCACATTCATTCCCGTACAGCAAACGACAAGCCCAACCCTATTCCGCATATTCACTTTTGCTTACTAGATAGACAACTATGTGTAAAAGGTGGACAACTTTTTTAAAAATAAATAAAAAGAGAACACGTCGAGTGGTAGCTCGACAATATTTATGTTTTATATTTCTTAAGTTCTTAAGTTATTGGTCTCGTCAAAGTGGCAAGGTCCATCTCGTCAAAGTGGCAAGATGGACTTCGTCAAATTGGCAGCGGATATGTTAATTTATGTTCAGTGAATACTATGTGAACCTGTTTTTTTACAATGGATATGTATGGAAAAATAGTGTCTGATAAAAAAACCCTTTTTTTCATCTATATAGTGATTTTTTGCGGAAGGTATACAGCCAACGGGAAATTCGTGGTGGTAGCTTCAAAAGGAAATGGACAATGTGATACATCAATTCTATCAACTTGAAAACAATTTTGAATCGTGTCTGAATTGTGTGACGCACAAACACCTTTCAATTTAGCAGGTTGAATATCCGGACGTGCAGCTTACTGCGTCTAGTTAAGAACATAATAGGATGAATCGGGTATACGTGGATTGAATACCGTGAGATGGAACTGAACCGGCAGTGAGAGCCTGCTTTCAGGAAGATCTCAGCGACTGGCATAAATAAGATATGTATGTGACAGAAGAGCAAATAAAAGGTATCTGTGTAAAAGCTTTCATGAATGGGTAAACAATTATGAAAGGAAGAGACAAAGATGTTTTGGGGTACTACGTCCATGTAATAGGAGGTGTAGAAAATGAATCCATTCGTGCGGTTACTTAGTATCGGGATTGTAAGTGGGTTTGTGTTAGCGATTTTGCTACAGCTTGTTTATTGGGTAACGGGAAATGAAGCGTATGTTTTGCTCTACAATGTAGATTATTTTCCTTTAATACACGTCTTTGATGAAAGTGCATGGTTTGGTATTTTCTTCCACTTCATCTTTTGCATAGTTAGCGTTGTCGGACTTTATTACTTGCTGTCCTTAATTGGTTTTCAGTTTTTGATGTGGCCGTATATCGCTGTATATACAGCGGGGAGTGGTGTGTTATTCTTTTTGACGTCATTTACAGAAAAAGCACCAGCGACAGATGATGGCATGGCTTGGTTTTACTAGACAGCGGGTCATTTCATATTCAGTATTGTTGTTGCTTGGCTAGTGAGACGGTTTGTGGAATACCCAACAGAGCATTCATGAGTTCATACTGTATGTAGAACAAAGGAGAATTGTGAAACTTTCTAGTGAAGGGTACCTGCGCGCGAAACATTTATGATTGTTTGAACAAACATGAATGTTTAAACTTTCACGTTAGTTTCTTGCGCAGGTACCTATCACTATTCATTCACCCCTTTGATTGAGATAAATGATTCAGGGTATACAGCTATAGGAAGTACGTATCACACAATCAGATATCAATACTAATCAGAAGGAGTGTAGTGAAAATGAAAGCAATCGTAATTGAACAATATGGCGGGTCGGATCAGTTAGTGGAGAAAGATCTTCCGAAACCGGAGATAAAAGATCAGCAGGTGCTAATTGAAATGCATGCCACTTCCATTAATCCGATTGACTGGAAAGTACGGGAAGGCTATATGAAAGACGCCATGCCTTTTGAGTTTCCGTTGATTTTAGGATGGGATGCTGCAGGGGTTGTCAGTGAAGTCGGAAGCCAGGTGACGCAGTTCAAAAAGGGCGATAAGGTGTTTGCGCGTCCGGCGATGGAGAACGGGACATACAGCGAGTATGTGGCGGTCGATGAAGAATTGGTGGCGTTGAAACCGGAACATCTCAGCTTTGAAGAAGCAGCTTCCGTTCCGCTGGCGGGTTTGACGGCTTGGCAATGTCTTGTGGATTTTGGGCAAGTGAAAAAAGGAGATAAGGTGCTCATTCAAGCAGGATCCGGCGGCGTGGGCAGCTATGCTATTCAGATTGCGAAAAGCTTCGGAGCGTACGTTTATTCCACAGCGAGCGACAAGAATGAAGCGTTTTTGAAAGAGCTCGGTGTGGATGAGTTCATTGATTATAAAACGACTGATTTTGCGGATGTGGCAAAGGACGTGGACTTGGTAGTGGACACGATGGGCGGCGAAATTTTAGAGAAGAGCCTCGATGTTGTAAAGAAAGGCGGTCGTCTCGTTTCCATTGCAGGTCAGCCAAATGCAGAAAAAGCGAAAATGAATGGCATTACCGCAGAATCCTTATGGCTGAATCCGAATGGAAAACAGCTCGCGGAACTTGGAGACTTGATGGAAAAGGGGGAAGTCAAATCTCATATTGGTCATACGTTCCCGTTAACAGAAAAGGGATTGCGTGAAGCTCATGAGTTAAGTGCAACACATCACGCAAAAGGTAAAATTGTGATTACGATCAAATAAATGAACAGCGAACCTGTACACATATGACTCCACACGGTTTTTCGTGTCGACGTCATATGCTGTACAGGTTTTTTCTAGTACATAAGTTAACTGTGTGTGAAACAATCTTGAAAGCTTCATGTACGGTTATCTTTTACTGACTGTACGAAAAAGTATCATTTGATACTTCTAGAAACGTATGATATACTTTTGAAAAAGTATCACGTGATACTTTCACTTCTAATATAATAAAGGAGGGGTGCCCCGAATGGAAGAAGATGAAAAAGTTGTAGCACTAAATAAATTTCAAATGATGATTAGAAGCGGAAAACGTTATTTCGTAAGAAGAAACCGGAATGGGGTTTCTCATATCCAACAACTGGCGGATCTAGGAATAACGAATATAGAAGAAGCCTGGGAAATCATTTTAGAACTGGAAGTTGGTCATTGCGTTGGGGGTCCCCAGTATGATTGGGATGATCGGAGTCTTGGGAGAGTGGTTTGGATTTACAAAGTGGAAGTGAATGAAATTATAACCTACATCAAACTAAAAGATGAAGAATTAATCCGTGGATGTGTCTGTATATCTTTCCATGAAGACCAGCCTTAGAGAAGTGGAAAATCCCTTCCACTTCTAAATTAAAAATGGAGTGATTAAAATGACAGAGAGACACTATTGTGAAGTATGTAATTTCAATCGAGAAATCATTATAAAAGAACGTCCAGCTACTTATAATTTCAGAAAAGAGCCATTTGATATTATTGAACAATATGCTGAATGTTCGATTTGTGGGGAAGATGTTTATCATGAAGAGATGGCAACACACACACTTCAACAATTGAGTCAGTTGTATCAAAGCAAGCATTCTTTTACACCTGAGGATATTAAAAAGATAAGAAAATCAACAGGATTAACTCAGACTTTGTTTGCGAAAGTTATTAATATGGGTGAAGCTACGATCAAAAGGTATGAAGCAGGCACCTCCTTACCGGATGGTACACAGTTGGGTATTTTAAAGATGTTACAGAAAAATCCTGGTGTAATATTAGAGTTTTATGAAGAAAATAAAAAAACATTCAGTCCGCATGATCGAGAAATAATCTCTGAAAAGCTAAATGCTTTAACTTCTGAAAATCTGGAAAAATCAACGTATGAGGTATTGCACTTACTTTATTCTAAATATGAGAATCAACTTACTAATGGCTATTCAAAATTTCAACCTGCAAAACTTTTCAATATGATTTTATTTTTCTCAAAGGAAGGTGTTTTGAAAACTAAATTAATGAAATTACTATGGTATACGGATTTTTTAATGTATCAAAAACAAGAATATTCTATAAGTGGAGTACCTTATTGGCACAAAGAATTTGGACCAGTTCCTGTTGAACATGACACAGTACTTGGTTCTGGTACAGCTTTAAATATTTTTTCTATACATGAAGAAGAAGATGTTAATACTGGATATACCAAAATGATTGTAAAGTCTGATGTGCCTTTTAATGATGTTTATTTTACAGAAGAAGAGCTATCTACCATGAAGTTTGTCGAAGAGTTTTTTGCAAGTTATGGTTCTAAAGCGATCAGTGACTACTCACATCAAGAAGAAGCTTGGAAACAAACTAAAGAGGAAGAAGTAATACCCTATTCTTTTGCAAAATCAATACATCTACACAAAGAATTATAAAACTACAACACTTTATTAAAAGTGTTCGTAATAAATAAGTCAAATTATGATGTTGATAATGGAATTCTAAAGTAATGGTATAACTAAAGAATTGAATTTAACTAAAGAAGGTACTCTTGAGAAAATAAAGGAGGGGAATATATGCCTAAACATTCGGGTGGTAAAGTTGGCAAAGCAGGTAAAACTCTGGGATGTAAATCCTCGACAAAAAAGCAAAAAAGTGACGCAGCAAAAACTTTGAAGAAGCACCAGGACGACAAGCATTAGAGCTATCTATCTAATTAAAGCGTACGTGTATGGAACAGGGGATTTTAGTTAATTGAAATCCCCTGTTTTATTTGATTTTCTTCTATTCATAAAGGAACCTTCGTGTGAAACGAACGTAAATGTGCAAACAATCATGAAAGTTTCATGCACAAGTAGCTTTCATCTGGATATTTTTTGAAACTAATTCTCCATTCTTAGTGAAATGTACCTGTGGGCAAAACGTTCATGATTGTTTGAACTAACATGAATGTTTAAACTTTCATGTTAGTTTCTTGGGCAGGTACCATTCCTAAGTTGTGTGATGTACAGCCCCTGCTAACTAATACCTTTCAAGAAAAAAATGAGGTGAATCTTTTGTATTTCGAAACAGAGCGTTTAGTTGCAAGACAGTTAGAACAAAAGGACTTTGATGAATTTAATGAAATGCAGGGTAATAGTAAGGTTATGAAATATACAGTCGGTAGAGCAAAGACAAGGGAAGAGAATAAAAGTGAATTTGAAAATATTATCAGCGGCTACTTTCTAAGTGAGACAAATAGAATTGTTATGGGTATTTCTAGAAAATCAGATGAAACTAGCTCTTTAGTAGGTGCGTGTGCTGTTGAGAAACTAGATTTGGAATGTGTTGAGGTAGGATATAGATTTTTAGAAAAGTATTGGGGCAACGGATTTGGACTTGAAGTTTTGGAAGGGCTATTAACGTACTCCTTACTAGAATTAGGGGCAAAAGAAGTGATTGCTGAAGTTTATAAAGAGAACATTAATTCTGTTAGAGTACTCGAGAAATCTTATATGGATTTTATAAAAGAATACACTGAAGAAAAAAGTATAGTACAAGTTTATGGTTTAAAAAAATAAGAAGTTCATTAAAAATGAGTAGAAGAGTTGCCGTGCAAATGAAAGAGCTACATACGCTGACAATCCACGTCGTTTTTAAAGTTAAATGCCTTGCAAGCCGCACAACTTGAAAACATTTCTAAATCGCATCTGAGTTATGTAACGCACAACCACTTACCCCTAATTTTTTCAGAATAATAATGACAGTTTCCTCCAAAATAAATTATACTTGTTGTAGGGGAAATAAGGTATAAGATCTACCGCTGACGGATCGCCGTGTGCGATGAAAGTCGCCTGCTTGGTGAAGGCCCTGTCGAAAGCCTAAAGACAAGATAGGTATAAGAAGGGAATAGTGTTTTAATAGGAGATATTGCGATTACTGGTCCCAACTATATTGAAATTCATACGATAGGGCCGACTGTAAGCGCAATTTACTCAGCTGTTGTGAATGATGGAAATGGTAACCCATTGGTCGGTGAGGCGGTTACTTGGTCTTTACAAACACCGGTAAACGGAGTCTCTGTGAATCCTACTACAGGTGTGATAACAGTTGATGTAAATACTCCGATCGGAACATTCACAGTAGTCGCTACATCCCTAAGTAATCCGTCTAAATCAGCTGAAATGACAGTAACCATAACGTAATACAATCACCCCTTTGTTGAAATGACAAAGGGGTATTTAAACGCTAACAAGTTAGGTGCCTGTGTGCTACAAAATAAGTAAGTAGTATTTATTTTACATGACACGGATACCGATCACTAAAAAAATCTATTCAAAGAAATATAGATATAGATAGCATGTTAAATAAATGGGAAGAAACGGAGACGGAGCTATAGCGTACGTCTTCGTTTCTTTCTGTTTATAATTCTATAATTACTGTGCATCAGACATTATTTTTTACTATCAATTTCATGTTTTTTAATTTTGTAGTTTAAGTTTTGTCTGGATATTCCGAGTTGTTCAGCTGTATTAGTTAGATGGTAATTATAACGCTTCAATGTATCTACAATAATTTGTTTTTCGTATTGTTCGACCGTTTCTGCCAAATCGATTTTTGGAGAGTATGAAGCGGTTCGGGTTCCGTCTGTTATGGTATCTGTTTGCAGATATTCCGGTAAATGATGAAGTTCATATACGAGTACATCAGGGTGTCGGCTAACTATCCATTCAACCATATGTTTTAATTGCCTTACATTACCAGGGAAGTGATAGTTTTCTAAAAAGTTCACTGTTTCTGGAGAAAATGAATGTGTTTTTTTGCCGGTATTGAACATATTAAGAAAATTTTCTGCTAACTGAACGATTGAGGACTGTTGATCTTGTAATGAAGGAACATAAAAAGATACTGAGCTCAATTCATAGAATAAATTTTCGTTTAAACACTTTTCTTTTATAGATTTCCATGGTTTTTCATTTAACAAGGAAATTATTTGTACATCAATTGCTATTTCTTCTTCACAGCCGTTACGAATGATTGTATTAGTCTTCAGCGCATTGAAAAGATGTTCCTGTAAAAATAAGGGCATAGCTGTCAGTTTATCTATTATCAAAGCCCCTTTATGTGCCTGTTCTAAAAAGCCTGCTTTATCGTGAGAGCCAAATAACATATTTGATAGCGATTGTGTAGAATATAGGCTGCAGTTAATCATATATACGGACTTTTTTAATTGATTTTCAACAAAAAAACGAGCCAACATATTTTTTCCCGTCCCTTGATCTCCATGAAATATGAGATTAGCAGAGGGATTACCTAACTGTTTTAATTCATCAAGAAGAGTGGATAATGCGTTAGTATTTGTAAAAAAAGAGGAGTATAGATCCTTTTCTTCTGTATTATCCTTTGATACTTCTTCTTTTCTAAGATAAAGAGTTTCAATAAAATCCTCTGTTTTCGAAAAATCTCTTGTTACAAAAATATTTCCGATTTTTTGTTTACCAATTAAAAGAGGTATGTTTTTCTGATGGATACTGTATTTCTTTCCGTTATTCGAGAAGAAAGTATTGCTATAGCCAATTTCTTTAGTGTTAGAAAGTGTGTAAAGAGAAGAAACTAGACTGCTTTGAGTAGAGAAGACTTCTGTTAAATATTTACCCTGCACATCCTTGGCTTCTCGGGAATTTAATTCACCCTGTTTTTTATTATAGAGAACTATCTTTTGATTATTATCTATAAAGCATACGCCTTCATCCAGCGAATCTAAAATAATTTCAAACTGACGTAAATATTGTTGATATTTTTGTAACTCTGTATTCAAGTGATTGATCGTTGTAACCTGACGCAATATGATGAGAGCCTCTGAATCATCGATTACATGCATATTAACTAATGCGTGATTATTCCCAATGGAAATATCTATGTTTTTCATGTCAATCTTATTTGACAAAAATTGAGGAATCTTTGGAGAGGGGATGTAATTTTCTATAGATTGATTGAGTAGCTGACTTTTAGTAGCTCCCGGAAAATAATCTACGGCTGATTGATTAAGCGTTTTAATAAATCCGTAGTTATCAATGATTATAATACCTTCAAAAAGAAATGGCGCTAGAATCTGAGTTGCATTTATTAAATTAATCTCTTTCATTTTTTTCTCCTTTTGTAAAAATATTTTTCTTTACTTGATGTTAAAATGTTTAGAAAATATAATCAACTATATCATAATTTTAAAAATAGAAAAACATCCGCATATAAAAATTTTTTTCGGAAAATATTTTTCTTTTTTGAAATGTAGATAGAGAGGAGAAATGATATGAAGAAAGTAAAATTAACTGGTGTAAAAGTAGTAGATGTACACGCACATCCTTTTAAAGAGAAACTAGAAGCACAATCACCCGTAGGTTTTTTGCGTAACCTTTCGTTATCTGTAATACCGGAAATGTTTTCTGATTTAAGTGAGGTAGAAAAAAATCAACCATATCCTGGCTCTAATATGTGGATTCAGAGACTGTTGAGAGGAATGTCACAGTATCTTAATTGTAATGAAGATATTGAAGCAATTGTCCATGCAAGAAATGAACAGTCAAAAGACTTTTCTGCCTACACACAGAAATTATTTAAGGATGTAAATTTACAAGGAGCTATAATGGATTTCGGCTATCCTCAGCCTCCAATAGACAGAGAGGACTTTGAAGAGTTATGCGATATAAAAGTCTGGGAAATCAGTAGGATCGAGCCGCTCATGGTAGAACTATCTGAAGACTATGAGTCATTCGAGGAGTTTATCAGCCTTTACAGAAAGCGCTTACAAGAGGATTTGTGTAAAGAACATGTAGTTGGTTTAAAAACAATTATTGCATATCGTAGTGGCTTAGATGTTGAAGAAATAGACGAGTCGGCAGCTACAAAGGAATACGAAACATTTAAGAAGGACACTAGGAGCGCCGTTAAAAGACTTCGTGATTACTGCTTCCATATCGCAATGGAATGTTGTACAGAAGCCGATAAATTTATGCATATTCATACGGGAATCGGTGATGGCGAAGTGGTACTTCCAAAAGCAAGCCCAAGCTACCTATTGGATATTTTCCGTCAAGAAAAATATAAAAATACAAAAGTCCATCTTGTTCATGGTGGTTATCCATGGATGGAGGAAGCTGCTTTTATAGTCAGCATTCTTCCTAACGTATACATGGATATATCTTTACAAAATCCATTTACAGCTCATGGTGTAGAAAGAATCATGTCACAAGTATTTGAATTGGCTCCGTTTGATAAGGTGATGTATGGATCTGATGCTTTTACAGTTCCGGAGATGAATTGGATGGGCGTTAAAATTTTTATAGAAAACTTTGAAAGAGTATTGAATTCGTGGGTGGAGAAGGACTATATGGATGTTGAGAAAGCTCAATATATCGGTGAAATGGTTCTGTATAGAAATTTCGAGAAGATCTATAACATCAAATTATAACATTAAGAGAGGGGCAGTAATATGAGTAATCATTTACATTTGGACCTACAGCCTAAGAGAACGCTAAAATTCTGGCATATTTGGGCTTTAGGAGTTGGTGCAGTAGTAGGAGATGGGATTTTTCTTTTGATGGGTGAAGGAATTGCCTTAGCCGGACCAAGTTCCATCATTTCATATGGTATTGCAGGGTTATTCCAGTTGTTTCTAATAATGGCTTTAATAGAAATAGCGATTGCTATGCCGGATGCAGGAGCGATGTCTCACTGGGTAGAACGAATAATAGGTAAGTCGTGGGGCTTCATTGCAGGAATGACATTTGCAATCGGTTGGATTATTGCAGGTGGCAGTGTCGGACTAGCACTCGGAAAGATAACTATGTGGTATTTTCCAAGCTTAACCGCTACTTGGTGGCCTATGGTATTTTCTCTAGTATTCATTACGTTGTTTGCTTTGATGAATATAGCAGGTACTATGCTTGCTGCTAGAGTTCAGCTTTGGTTGGTATTGAGTCTTGTAGGTACAATGATTATCTTCGCTGTAATCGGTCTAAAAGACGTGAATTTAGGTAACTTCACACCAATGATGCCTTATGGAGCTCCAGGATTTTTAAGTGCAATTCCTTTAGGTACATATGCGTATTTAGGGGCCCTTACTCTCGTTACAGCAGGGGCTGAAGCAATTAATCCACAGCGAGATCTTCCACGTGGATTGATATGGTCAAGTTTAACATTCTTGTTTATTTACTCTTTTGCTCATTTTGTACTTCAAGGTATTATACCTTTTCAAAGTGTCACGATTGATAGTTCACCATTTACAGTCGCAGCTGGTCAGGTTTTCGGTGTAGCAGGAGCATTTATCATGAATACTGCTGCGTGGATAGCTGCAGCCACAACTATTCTTATGGGAACGATGTATGCTACTTCACGTATTTTTTATTCCCAAGCAAGAGAAGGTATGTTGCCTAAGTTTATGGGAGCGATCCACCCTAAGACTTATACACCGGTCAATGCAATAGTGATAATTTGGGCAGCAACTGTATTGCTAATTATCATCGGACAATTTAATCCCGATTTGATTTACATAGAATTGTCTAATCAACTCGTAATAGCATGGTTGTTCTCGTGGGGGATTACATTAATTGCTAGTGTGATTTATAGAGTGAAATATAAAGAGGAAATAGCAAAATTGCCATGGAGACAACCTTTATTTCCTCTATTTCCAATACTAGGATTTATCGGAATTGTAGTTGTTTTGTATGGATCTTTTGTAAACGATATTGGAACGTTAATCAGAGGTGCGGTTTGGCTGACTATATTGTTTATTCTATTTAAAGTATTTAATAAGAGTGCATTTCGTAAAGTGAGTGCAGAACCGAAAAAGGTGATATAGATGATAAATCATACACACTATCTTTCTCAGTTAAAAGAAGAAGTTGTATCCATTCGAAGAAAGCTTCACCAATACCCTGAATTGTCTTTTCAAGAGTATCAAACAGCCGAAACAATTAGAAATATCCTTACTAGTTGGGGAATCAAATTTGAAAACATCGGTGAGACAGGTGTATTTGTCGATATCGTTGGTGACCCGTCCGGAAGAACTATAGGTTTACGAGCTGATATTGATGCGTTGCCTATTCAGGAAGAAGCAGATGTTACTTACCGTTCTTGTATTGACGGTGTCATGCATGCCTGCGGTCATGATGGCCATACTGCTATGCTATTGGGTGCAACTAAATTATTAAGCGAAAATAAAAACAAGCTACAAGGTACAGTCCGCTGTATTTTTCAGCCAGGAGAAGAACTGGACGGAGCCGCAAAAGATCTCATTGATAAAGGAGTACTTGAAAATCCATCGGTAGAGTGTGTAATTGGAATGCATCTATGGCCTTACCTTCCACTAGGGACTGTCGGTGTGAAAAGCGGAAGTATGACGGCATCCTGCGATGATTTTAAAATAGTTGTTAAAGGAAAAGGCGGTCATTGTGCCAGACCTCACCTAGGTATCGATGCTATTAATATAGCAACAAAATTAGTCCAAGATATACAGGCAATTCCCTTGAAACATACTAGTCCAACTCAGCCGACGTTAGTTCATATTGGTAAAATACAGGGTGGAGAAGCCAATAATGTAATAGCAGATACAGTTGAAATAGAAGGGACTGCAAGGTCATTCTCTGAAGTCACACGAAACTTGATCAGAAAAAAGATTGAAGATAGTTGTAAAGCTGCAGAAAGTTTATGGGGTGCTACTATAGAACTTGATTATATTATAGGCGCTCCAGCAATCAATAATTCATCTGAAATTACAGCGGTATTCAAAGCTATAGCTACTGATATGCTTGGTGATTCTTCTGTATATGAACTCGAAGAGCCCTCAATGGGAGCTGATGACTTTGGATACTTTTCAGAAAAAATACCTTCATTATACTTCCGGCTAGGCATCAAAAAAGATGATGAGGAAATATTTGATTTGCACCATCCCCAATTCTATTTTGACGATTCTGTTTTGATCCGTGGAGTTGAACTATACACAAATATTGCTGAGGAACTGCTAAAAAGGAGAGAATAAAATGAACTCAATAGAGCTAACAGATACAAATTCGAAGAAACAAGAAGTGTTGGAAAGAATCGAACGGGAGGATATTCAATATCTACGTGTAGAGTTTTTAGATTACACGGGGATTCTACGTGCTCGGACTATTCATAAAAGCCAAGTAAAAAGTGCGATAGAAAATGGGGTCAACTTCAGTACAGCTATTATGAACTTTAATATGTTTGACACGATGATAGAGAATGCAAGGTATGGAGCAGATGATGGTGATTTCTTTGCAATGCCTGATCTTGATACATTTGTAGTTCTGCCACACAGAAATAGAACCGCGCGTATGTATGCTGATTTAGTAGATGAAAATGGAAACCCGTGGCATGGTTGTCCTAGAAGTGCTTTGAAACGATTATTGAAGGAAGCTAAGGAAGAGACCGGCGGAGAAATCAATATGGTTTACGAACAAGAAGCTTATTTGTTAAAAGAACAAGACGGAAAACTTGTACCAGCCGATAATAGTATGTGCTTCTCTACAAATGGATTAGATATTCAAGAAGAGTTTATGCAGAGGTTTATCGAAATAATGGAACAGATGGGTATTGAAACGGAACAGATATCTAGTGAGTATGGCCCTGGACAACTAGAGATTAATACTAAGTACGATGAAAGTCTTAAAGCAACTGATAATCAAGTGACGTTCAGTCAATTGTTCAAACATTTAGCGCGTGATATGGGGATGGTAGGAACATTGGCTCCAAAACCTTTTGAAGAATATGCAGGTAGTGGTTTACACGTCCATATCAGTATGTTTGAGGGAGAAAGGAATGTATTTAAAGAAACCAATGACAGTAGAGGTTTAGAACTTTCGGATACAGCTTACTATTTTATTGGCGGTATCTTGCATCATGCAAAGGCGCTTTCTGCAATAGCTGCGCCTACTATGAACTCTTATAAACGTCTATTACCTGGAACATTTGCACCTGCACATGTTTGCTATGGAGTAGGGAACCGTTCTGCTTTGGTTCGCGTACTAGAACCACGACGGGAACGCCGATTTGAATACAGAGGCGCAGACGGTACATGCAATCCTTATATGTTATCATCCGCATTAATCGCAGCAGGCTTGCATGGTATCCGACAAAAAATGGATCCTGGACTTCCACTTGAAAAAGACATCGCTTCATTATCTGCAGAAGAATTGATAGCGCTAGGTGTAGAGGATGCACCAAGAGACCTGAAGGAAGCTCTTTATTACTTGGAAAAAGATACTATACTTGCAGAAAGTATCGGGAGAGACATTTGGGAAGAGTTTATTAAAGTGAAAAAATCGGAATGGAATCGTCATTTTTATCAAGTGAATGAATGGGAAAGGCAATTATTTTCTTCTGTATACTAAAACTGCAGCCATCTATTAAATTTTTATAAAGAATTACTATGTAGAAGGTGGAGATATATTTGACAGAATCAAGGTCAATAATAGAAAGAGAAAAGAAAACAATATCTAAAGCACTTAATCTTCGCTTCCATCCGATTTCAGTAGAAAGTGCCTTTGGAACAAGGATTAAGGATACAAATGGAACTTCTTATTTAGATCTGACGGCGGGATGGGCGGTAGCAAATATTGGTTACAGCAGGGAAGAAGTCGCTAAGGTGTTATATGATCAGTATAAAAAACTTTCTTTTACTACTCAACTTAGCGCCCCGAGCGAAACGATGACTTTACTCGCGGAGGAACTTATCGGCATTTCACCTGGTGCATTTGAAAAGAAAGTATGGTTTGGACATTCTGGTTCGGACGCAAATGAATTTATCAGTAAATTTGTACCGGTAGCTTCTGGACGTTCGAAAATGATATCTTTTTTTGGTTCATACCATGGACAAACAATGGGAGCTTCCTCTCTTTCAGGTCATGCAGCACAAGCGATGTTTGAAGGAAGAGGAAATGTAGTCAAAGTACCGTATCCCAATGAATTTCGACCATTCAGTGGAATTAAAGAAAATATTAAAGAACAGTCTATGTGCTTTTTACAAGAAGTATTTGCGACGGTGTGTCCTCCCGAGGATACTGCCGGAATAATAATTGAAGCGATTCAAAGTGATGGAGGAATGGTACTTCCACCCGAAGGATTCCTAAAGTCCTTGAGAGAAATATGCGACCAATATGGAATTTACCTGATTTTTGATGAAGTGAAGGTCGGATTAGGTAGAACAGGAAAATGGTTTGCATTTGAACATGAAAATATTATTGCAGATGCTATCGTTATAGGAAAATCTCTCGGTGCAGGTGTACCTATTAGTGCTGTTGTAGGACGGAGTGAAATTATGGACGCAGTTGTAGCCGGCCATATGTTCACAGCTAGCGGAAATCCGATTTCAACTGCTGCAGCTATTGAAAATATTAGAATTATTAAAGAAGAGAAGTTAATAGAGAATGCTAACGAGCGCGGAAAGCAATTTATTACTGGTTTAGAAGAGTTGAAGGAGAAGTATGATTTTATCGGAGATGTTAGAGGGAAAGGGCTAGCGATTGGTGTTGAAATCGTAAAATCTGATGGACGTCCAGATGCATCTGCGACAGCGGCAATATGCTATCGAGCTTATGAATTAGGCTTGCTGTTGTATACGGTAGGTATCCATAGTAATGTCCTTGAGATCACGCCACCTCTCATAATTAAAGATGAAGAAGTAGAAGAAGCTTTAAACTTATTGAATATTGCTTTTAAGGATATAGAACGAGGCGATTTTGATTACTCTAAATTAGAAGAGTATGCAGGCTGGGGTTAACTTCTTAAATATAGATAAAGAAAGGCTGCAGTTAGAAAATGAGAATTTGTATATTACAGCATGAGAAACTCGTTGCGCCAGGTTTCATAGAGGAATGGATTATCAGCCGTAATCATGAAATGCAGGTTATTCGTGTAGATCGTGGAGATGAGTATCCCTCATTAGAAGATTTTGAAATGCTTATTATTTTAGGCGGTCAGGCGGGGGCATACGAAGAAAATAAATATCCATGGATTATTCAAGAAAAAAATTGGATTCAAAGTGTAATAGACAGTGGAAAGTTTATATTTGGAATATGTTTAGGGGCCCAACTGCTTGCGGATGTCTATGGAAAGAACGTAAGAAAAGCAGAATATAAAGAAATAGGCTGGTGGCCAATTTCATTTAGACAGACTTGTAACTCCCACGCGTTATTAGAAGGTTTGCCAAACGAAATCTCTTTCTTTCAATTTCATCAAGATACATTTGACTTGCCCGATGAAGCAGTACTACAGGCAAGCAATGAAGCATTTGAAAATCAAGCATTTACAATAGGAGAAGGAATTCTAGGAATACAATTCCATCCTGAAATTGATGAGAAGTATTTACAACGAATACTTGATAAGTTTGGTGATACTTTTGAAAGATCATGTTATATCCAGGATAAGGAAGAAATAAATTTCAAGCAGACTTGTATACAAAGTAAAAGGTATCTTTTTCAGATCTTAGATAACTTCGAAACTTTATTAGAGAAGAATAGTAATTAACAAAAATTTAAAATTGAACTTATTAGATACCTTCATGGTGAACAACTTGAAAAAGGTTCTAAATCGCATATGAGTTATGTAATGCACAACCACTTACCCCTAATTTTTTCAGAATAATAATGACAGTTTCTTTCAAAATAAATTATACTTGTTGTAGGGGAAATAAGTTGTAAGATCTACCGCTGACGGATCGCCGTGTGCGATGAAAGTCGCCTGCATGGTGAAGGAAAGGACTATATTGTTACTGGTAATTTAGTTGTAACTGGTCTTTCTTGGTACAACGATACGGATATAAGTAAAAATAAGAATGATTTAAATTTTGTGGTTGAAGGAAATAAAATCAGTTTTATGCCTGGCGCGTATTACGGAATAATTTTTGTTGTTGAAACAACATCAGGATCATTCGAAGTATCAGCTCCAAATGATGGTGTCGGAACATCAAATCCACAGCCTTAATAAATTTCTTAACCTCACCATCTAGGTGGGGTTTTCTTATTACGCTGAAGGACGCTATTGTGTAATAGAAGCCTGTGTGATGCACAGCCACTGCTAACTAGAGTATCTAACTAGGTACTCTTTTTTTGTTGAAGTAAAAAATCTCAATAAAAAATATAAAAATACTAGTAATCTAAGAAAAGGGAAGTTATAATTCAAAATAGAGTTTCTAATTGATAACGATTTTCATTATCAAATAAAACTTAATATAGAAAGAAAGAAGTGGACAGATTTGGTTTCAAATTGGGTGAGCAAGAAAGTACTGTTTGTAGTTGTAGCATTATTATCACTAGTTGTATTGACAGCAGGTTGTGGGAATTCAAAGACGGATTCCGAACCTGATGAAACGGATAAGGAAACATCAGGAACAACTACTGAAGAAAGCCGGACTATCACACATGC
The DNA here is from genome assembly GCF_003351785.1 of Sporosarcina sp. PTS2304. Taxonomy (GTDB): domain Bacteria; phylum Bacillota; class Bacilli; order Bacillales_A; family Planococcaceae; genus Sporosarcina. The sequence goes on along the minus strand of NZ_CP031230.1, from coordinate 1,835,996 downwards.
GATGGGAACTACAGAAATTAAAGGAACACCGAAGCGAGTTGTGACACTATATCAAGGAGCGAACGATGCGGCTGTTGCACTTGACGTGAAGCCAGTAGGTATCGTCGAGTCATGGGCGGAACAACCAGTGTATCAATATTTGAAAGATGATTTAGATGGTATACAAATTGTGGGGCAAGAAACACAGCCGAACTTAGAAGAAATTTCGAAGCTGAAACCGGATCTAATTATCGCTTCCAAAATTCGGCACGAAGAGGTATATGAACAACTTTCAGCAATTGCACCTACTGTAGCGCATGAAACAGTATTTGCTTTTAAAGAAACAGTGGAGTTAATGGGGCAAGCGCTAAATGAAGAAGAAAAAGCAAAAGAAGTTATAGAAAATTGGGATCAACGCGTAATTGATTTTAAAGAAAAATTACAAGTGAAAATGGATGGCGGAGCACCGAAACATGTTGCTGTATTGAATTTCAGAGCGGATCATGCACGCATTTATTATACAGGTTTTGCAGGATCTATTTTAGCTGAACTTGGATTCAAAGGACCGAAAAACATGAAAGATGAAGGTCAAGACATTATCAAATTAACAGATAAAGAAAGTATTACTGAAATGAATGCAGATGTGTTTTATATCTTTATGGATACAAATGATCCAGCGGTAGTAAAGAATTACGAGGAGTGGACAAGTCATCCATTATGGAAAAATCTTGACGCTGTAAAAGCGGATCAAGTATATGAGGTCAATGAAATTGTTTGGAATCTTGGCGGTGGTGTCATTTCAGCAAATCTTATGTTAGATGATATGTATGATCGACTCGGATTAGAAAAATAAAAAAAGGGGTGGGGCAACTCCCATCCCTTTCCCTCTTCATCAGAGTAAAGAAAGTAGGTATTTTATGAGGAAATTATCATCTCATACACCTTTTAAACTAGTGGTTTTGATTGTGTCTATTATAATTGTTAGTCTGTCATTTGTGTTAAGTATCTCATCAGGACAAAATTCAATTCCTTTTCGTACAACGATAGAAGCACTCATTCATTTTGATGCAACGAATACAGATCACATTATTGTTACAACCTCCAGATTGACTAGGGCGATTATCGCAACTTTTATAGGAGCCAATCTAGCTGTTGCAGGTGCACTTATGCAGGCGATGACTAGAAATCCACTGGCCGCACCGGATATTCTTGGTGTCAATGCAGGTGCGTTATTTTTTATCGTTCTCTCAGCTACCTTCTTTTCCGTTGATTCCTTACAGTCGTATATGTGGATTGCTTTTTTAGGAGCAGCTATTGCAGGTATTGCTGTTTATTTCCTTGGGTCATTGGGGAAAGACGGATTATCTCCTATTAAAATTATTTTGGCTGGTGCTGCTATCTCAGCTCTTTTCATTTCATTTACTCAAGGATTGCTCGTAATTGATGAACAGCGAATACAAAGCATATTATTTTGGTTGGCTGGTTCCGTTTCTGGTAGAAGTCTAGATATGATAGTGCCTGTTTTGCCATATATGATCGTTGCTCTACTCATTGCATTATTTCTAGGTAAACCAGTTACGATTTTACTGTCGGGTGAGGATGTTGCTAAAAGCTTAGGTCAACGAACAGTGTTACTGAAAGTAATGATTGGTGCTGTCGTAATCATCTTAGCAGGAAGTTCTGTCGCTGTAGCTGGATCTATTGGATTTATTGGCTTGATTGTCCCTCACTTAGTGAAAGGAATTGTAGGACCTGATTATCGTTGGATCATTATTTTGAGTGCGTTAATAGGCGCAAGTTTGCTTTTATTAGCAGATGTGGCCGCCAGATTTATCATTGCTCCACAGGAAATGCCTATTGGGGTTATGACGGCATTTATCGGAACACCATTTTTCATCTACATTGCTCGAAAAGGATTGGTGAAGAATGGGTAAGCATATTACGCTTAAAAACAAATCAGAAAGTTTTTCATTTCAAGTCCATACGAAAACGATCGGCATTGTAATTATACTAAGCTGTTTATCTATAGCCGTTCTTATTATGAGTCTTTCCATAGGAAGTAGTTTTATCAATCCATGGACTATAGTAAAGAATCTTGTCGGTGTAGGAGAGCCTGATTTTATACTTAATCAACTAAGACTTCCTAGAGTATTGCTGGCGTTTATGGTAGGTGCAGCACTAGGAGTGGCGGGAGCTATTTTACAAGCTATTATTAGAAATCCATTGGCATCACCTGACATTATTGGTATAACGGCAGGTGCTTCTGCTGGAGCGATTATTTTTATCGTAGTTTTCTTAGGAATTATAAGTGCGGCTTTCATACCATTGGCAGCAATTTTAGGTGCATTACTCGTTGCATCTGTCATTTATTTGCTAGCATGGAATAATGGCGTCACGCCCATTCGTCTCGTATTGATCGGCATTGGTGTGGCAGCTGCGATGAAAGCGGTTGTTATGATGATGATTGTCTTAAGTGATACAGCAGTCACAACAAAAGCATATCTTTGGTTAACTGGTAGCTTATATGGTTCTAGTTGGAGCCATGTATATTCGATGCTTCCTTTTATACTTATATTTATTCCGTTAACAGGAATTTTAGCGCGCTCTGTCAGTGCAAAAGAATTAGGGGATGACATTGCAATTGGTCTTGGGGTGAAAGTTCAATCTAGACGTTTTATCCTTTTACTTATTAGTGTCGCATTAGCGGGTTCTGCTGCTGCATTTGCAGGGGGGATAGAATTTGTCGGATTAATCGCTCCACATATTGGAAGAATACTGATTGGACGTTCGTTTGCTGCATTAATCCCAGCATCCGCATTGATTGGTGGAATGATTGTCGTATTAGCTGACTTAGTAGCTAGAACTGCATTTTTGCCATTGGATATTCCAGCAGGAGTATTTACAGCGGCAATCGGGGCTCCATTTTTCATATATCTATTGTTTAGAAATCGAAATAGTTAATGCGATAGAAAGGAGTAGAGAACATAATTATGTTAGAAGCGAATTCTTTAACATTAGGTTATAGTGATACGAAAATTATTGAGGATTTACAGTTGATAATACCTGAAGGAGAAATCACGGTTTTTGTTGGAGCGAATGGTTGTGGTAAGTCCACGTTATTACGATCTTTAGCACGTCTTATCAAACCACAAGCTGGCGGGATTGTTTTAGATGGAGAGCAATTGAGAAAATACACTACTAAAGAAGTAGCAAAAAAACTGGCTATTCTTCCTCAGACTCCTCTTGCACCAGAAGGCCTAACAGTATTGCAACTAGTAAAGCAAGGAAGATATCCCCATCAAAGTTGGTTAAAACAATGGTCTAATGAAGATGAAGTGATAGTAGGTCGTGTGTTGGAATTAACGAATATGACGGAATTTGCTCAAAGAACAGTAGATTCTTTGTCGGGTGGTCAAAGACAGCGTGCTTGGATAGCTATGACACTTGCTCAAAAAACTGACATAATTTTATTAGATGAGCCTACGACGTATTTAGACTTAGCCCACCAAATCGAAATTTTAGATCTTCTCTTTGAGTTAAATGAAATAGAAAATAGAACGGTTGTGATGGTCTTGCATGATCTCAACTTGGCATGTCGCTATGCTCATCATATTGTAGCGATTTGTGATAAAAATATTTATGCACAAGGCAAGCCAGAAGATGTTATCACTCCTCAAATGGTCAAGGATGTATTTTCAATGAACTGTGAAATTAGTAAAGATCCATTATTCGGAACACCTTTATGTATACCGTTTGGTAAAGGTAGAAAAATATAAAGAAATGGTAACCCTTTGGTCGGAGAGGCGGTTACGTGGTCTTTACAAACACCAATAAACGGAGTCTCTGTGAATCCTACTACAGGTGTGATAACAGTTGATGTAAATACTCCGATCGGAACATTCACAGTAGTCGCTACATCCCTAAGTAATCCGTCTAAATCAGCTGAAATGACAGTAACCATAACGTAATACAATCAACCCTTTGTTGAAATGACAAAGGGGTATTTGTGTATTTGGATGCTCGCAAGTTCGGTACCTATATGCTACACAACTCGAAAAATCGTTTTTAAATCGCGTGACGCACAGGTACTACTCCCTATAATAAGTCACCATTCATCCTCCTCATAAAAATACTGTTGAGGACTTTCTCCTTCTGCTTCAATAAGATAGGGTTCAAAGTATTGCGTATGTTGTTCATCGATTTCTTCGAGAACGACTGTGAAGGTCCATTCATCGCCATAGTCGTATAAGTATAGTAAGGGCTCGTTCTTCTTCATGCCAATGCTGCCAAGCTGTATGTTTGAGGCATGAGATAGTGTAAAGGTGTCATTAGGTGAAGCAATACAGTGCTTGGACCACTTTTTTCCATCGGTGAAAAAAGAGTAAAGATGGTCGTCGTCGAATTGATAGGCATCGAGTATTTCATAGTGTACATCTTCCATCGTGGCGGTCGCAGGCAGTTTTATTTTACGCCAGATAGTTTTGGTATAATTGACACGGAGAGTATAGGCTCCGTTTTGAAAACTGTTCTGTATACGGGGGAGTGTTTTAGTCAATGTGCCTTCTGCAAATAAAGGAACAAACGGTAAGTAGAATGGTTGCATGCTTTGGTCTTCACTGAAAACTAGTTCTAGTTTTTCCGCGTCTTTCGCTGTCAAACCATAGTTACGTATATAATCATCTGGTTTTCCAGGAATCCAGTCGGACGAGCCGAATAATTTGCGTAATGAGATATTCCATAGATGCAGACTTCGGTCGATCAGAAGAATAGGCATCATTTGTTTTCCTAGAGTAGTTACCGCAATATTTTTTGCGAAATACGAGTTCTTTCGATAATATGTTTTCATGCGCTCAGTATCAGATTCACATATCCACAGACCGAACCATTCAAAGTACTGGAAAAAGTGATGCCAAGATTGCGTTTCCAAACTGAGAAGTTCTCCTGTTGCAGTCTTCGGATTGACGATGTTCCACTTTTTATTTTCCTCACTGGTATAAAGCGCAGTGAAGACTGGAGCGTGAGCGGTTGTGACTTGATTTGTATTGCTGAACAGTAAGTCATCCCAGTCCATATCTACCCAAAATGTCTCCAGTAGAAAGCAGTATTTTTCAGAAGTGGTAAATTCCTTAAAAGAAGTTAGCCGATCGGAATCCCCAAGAATGAGATTTTTACGATTTGAATGTATGTCAACTAGACGCCCAGCTAGCAAGATTTGAAAGATAAAATTGATATACGGGTAAAATTCCTGAGAAGAATAAGTATTTACGGATTCGGCTTTGACACTTAGTATGTCATTTACCTGTTGCAGATGTTTGCGGCTTAATGTTTGGGTCGTCTTCGTCAACGAGATGGACGTATCGCTACAATATGCCAAAAAGCTATTTACATCGTTTATAAATTGAGCTGGAAACTGAGAAGCGGAGCGGCTTGTGGAGTGAATAGAGGACTTCTTTTCTTCGTCCTCGCCAAACATATCGAATGATAATTGTGTTCTCAATTCATTCGCCTCCTTTTATTTACTATAAGTGAAAAATGAATCAAAATCGAGAGGAATGTTTTTAGTTAGAGATCTGCGTGCTGCAACATAAGTAAATAGTATTAATCTTACATAATTACAATAGAAAATATTTGCACTATCCATTTAGTATTTCGTCATGTACTATATAGGTATATTATTTTGTGGGATAGTGCGAGTAATGAGTGAATTTACAGTGGGAAGTATTTGCGTATTCCCTGTGTTGGTTACCCAGTAAACTTCATTTCCATCTGAAACTTTCACATAAAATACATCGTCAACTACATAATACAAGTCACCTGCTGCTTGTAAGCAGGTTTTTTTACTAGGCACAGTTTCGAAAGGCAATGATGAAGGTGGAATTCGTATGAGAAGAACGGAACATAAATTGCAACAGAAAAAAGTGAAGGTCGGTCGGAAGCGGTCGATTTTCAAAATGCCACTCCGCATCGTATTCCTTTTAATGCTTATTGTGGCGCTGAGCGGTTTGGTTGTACTGAATGTATTCATTTCATTGGGTGATGTAAGTAAATTGGACGAGCCAGAACCAAGAGCGACGTTTGTCTATGATTCACAAGGAGAAGTGGTAAGTGAACTATCGAACTCGAAAATTGAAGGTGTTTCGCTAGATCAAATCCCCAAAGAGTTAACGGAAGCAGTGATCTCCATTGAAGATCAGAAATTTTACAAACATCACGGTGTAAATTATCTCACGGTTACGCGCGCATTGATCAAAAACCTGTTCAGCGGGCAAGTTGTAGCAGGGGGAAGTACGATCACTCAACAACTTACAAAGAATGTGTTTTTAACGCAAGAGCGTACATATTCTCGTAAATTTAAAGAATTCATTCTTGCAAAGAAGATTGAGAAAACCTATTCGAAAGAAGAAATTTTGGAGCGTTATCTGAACCGAATCTATTTTGGTGAAGGGGCATGGGGTGTTCAACGTGCTGCAGAAATCTATTTTAGCAAAGATATTAGCGAGTTATCATTAAGTGAAAGTGCGACACTCGCAGGGTTAATCAAAGCACCCTCCCAAATAAATCCTATTAAAAACATGGAAAAGTCAGTAGAACGGCGCAATATTGTTTTATCTTTAATGAAAAACGAACAATATATTAGTCAAGCGGAGTTTGATGAAGCGGTTGGACAAGAAATTGTAGTAGCTGATACAGTGATGCCGAACTATAAAGGGAATCATCCTTATTATATGGATCTAGTCATTGACGAGGCGATCCATACGTATGGTCTTACAGAAAATGAAGTATTTTCTGGCGGATTGCAAATTTACACAGAAATAAATCCCGTGATTCAAAGGGCTCTAGAAAAAGTGTATGCGGATGATCGTTATTTCCCTGTAAGTAAGCCCGATCAACTCATTCAAAGTGCTTCTGTTTTCTTAAATCCTACAACAGGTGGAATTACGGCATTGATTGGAGGAAGAGGGGAGTTTGCATATGGACATTTTAATCATGCGACTGAACTGATCCGTCAACCTGGTTCGACATTAAAACCGATTGCTGTTTATACTCCAGCGCTCGAAAAAGGGTATGATATGTCGAATGTGCTTCTCGATGAACCGATCAATATTGACGGCTATTCTCCGAAAAATATTGATAGGAGAAATAGAGGGGAAGTGACTATGTACGATGCTCTTGTTCATTCGTATAATATCCCTCCCGTCTCACTGCTGCATCAGATCGGAATAGAAAATGGAGTACGTACTGTAGAACGGTTCGGGATTCCATTAGAAAAGAGCGATCACACACTTAGTCTAGCTTTAGGCGGTTTAAATAAAGGGACTTCACCTTTGCGAATGGCTCAAGCTTTTTCTGCGTTTGCGAATGATGGAGTGATGGTGGATGCTCATGTAATTACAGAAATAAAAGATTCTGAAGGAAACGTACTTGGGAAATGGAAGGAACGGTCTACAGAAGTAACAGAAGCGGAAGTTGCCCAGCAAATGACCTATATGCTACAAGGTGTAGTGAAAGAAGGCACGGGGGAAAAAGCTCAAGTGTCAGGTATTGAAGTGGCCGGTAAAACAGGTACTACGCAACTGCCATTTACAGGAGTGGACGGCTCAAAGGATAATTGGTTCGTCGGCTATACGCCAGACATTGTAGGCGCTGTTTGGCTCGGCTATGATCAAACAGATGAACAACATTATTTGACATCAACGAGCAGTACGACTGTAGCTCCTATTTTTGCACAAGTTCTTTCCAGCACAATCGGTCAATTGCCGACAAAGCAATTTGACTTACCGTTAATCCAGAAAGACAAAGAAAAGCTAGAGAAACAGCAGAAAAAGTTAATTGAAAAAGAAAAAGAGAAAATGAAACAGCAGAAAAAAGAAAAGAAAGAAAAGAAGAAAGAAAAGAAGAAAGAAAAGGAAAAAAGTGAAAAGAAAGAAGAAAAGAATGAACAAAAGGATTGGAAGCAAAAATTGAAAGACTTTTTAGGAATTTAGATAAGGTACCTATGTGCCACACAACTTGAAAACAATTTCGAAATCTGTATTTTCGGAATTGTTTTTTTAGGTTCTATTACCTACCTTCTGAATAGTGGAAAAAGTGTATGATCCCATAAAAAGAGCTTATTTACTATGAATAAATTTTTTAGTAAAAGAACATTTGTTACATTCCGAAAATATATTTTTCTTGGTAAACAGTATTGCCGCAAAGTTGTAAAGTAATCAGGAAATATTGCGTGTTTATTCTTTTTGGTATTGGGTATGACGGGTATAAGGGATAGAAATCCCTTCCGATAGATAACAGAAGGGAGGTGTGAAGTTGAGGAAATGGGGATTAGTCTTTTGGACTATCATATTCTTTGGAATTTCACCAGCTCTAATGCATGGAGAGGAACCTGAATCAGCTGAACAGTCAACAGAAGAAAGCAAAGAACAGCGTTCAGGACTTGTCTCAAGCTTAGTTCATACGGTGGCTGATACATTGTCGGCTACTGGCGAGACTAGCAAGAAAACTGTGGAGGCCACTGCCCAGACAATTAGCCATACGGCAGAGTTCACCGAAGAAACAGTCAAAACAATCACCGCACCGCCTGTCGAAAAGCCTGTGACAAAAACGGTGGAACGAACAGAAAAATTTGTGAAGGAAACCGTGGAAACGGTGAAGCCAGTAGTCAGCCAAGTAACAGAAACGACACAGCAGACAGTCAGCCAGACCACTGAACTGACAAAAGAATTGCCTGATATCCCGGCAGTTACACCGGTTGTGGAACAGACAGCGGATGCGGTCAGCCAGACTGCTGTTCAGGCGACGGAATACGTCAATGAGACTGTGAATACAGTAACGGATTCCGAGCAGGATAGACCAGTACAGCAAGTCTTGAAAAATACCGGACAATTAGTGGATGATACAGTGAATGCCACCGTCCCAGTCGTCGAGTCGGCAACTGCCGCCATCTCCGAAATAGCTGGAGAAGTGACAGAGGTAGTACAGGAAGTACCTGTCGTCTCCCATGCAGTTCCGGTAATAGATGAAACAGTGGAATTTGCTGCAAGCACAGTGGAGCATACGGTAGCCACGGTAAGCAAAGCAGTCGGTCATCTAACCACACCGACGAAGCAGCCGGTTCGCCAGACAGTGGAAGATACGGTTTCATTGGTCGATGAAACGGTTCAGGGCGCAATGCCTGTTATCGAGCAAGTGACGAATCTAGAGAAAGTTCCGGAAGAGTCGGTTGTAGACCAAGCCGATGACAGTGTAGTGAAGCCGCAACAGCTAGTGACAGCGGTCATTCAGCCAGCTGTCACACCGGCACAGCCTGTAACCAAGCCGGCAGAAACGATTCAGACAGTTCCGGCGGTTATTCCTGCTCCTATCCTTCCGAATGAACGTCCTGTGGCAATACCGATGACTCCGGTTCAAAAACCGGACTCTGAGTTTGTAGAAACGGTGGAAGCAGGTAAATCGGAAGCAGAGCAGGATGCTACCAAGGATTCGAAAGGATACACGGTGGTAGAAAACGAACAGCAAACTGAAATAGTCCATGAGAGTGTACTGACACGTTTTGATGAATTCACGCCGTTCACGGAATTGCAGGAACGCGCGCCTGCCTATTCCGGCTCTTCATTCAGAGCAGAACAGCCTAAAACGAAAGCGGTGACACGTGACAGTCAATCGAATAAGCAGACGGTACCTCCGCTGAATCAAGATAAACAGGCGGCCACCGATTCACGTGCAACTCATATGACGACGGGCAGTTCTTCTGTTTCAACGTCAGTTGCAAGTGGCTCGTCTGTTGACGTAAGTGCAGGATTTTGGAATGAACAAATGCAGGATTTACAGCTGATCAGTAAACGATGGATGCTCGAACATATACTGGGCAAGCTTCAATGGACGCATCCGCCTCCTGGCCAGCCGCCCCAAAACACTCCTTTTTTATACGTTAGTATCTAACTATTAAAAAAGGAGAGAACAAACATGAAAATAAAATGGATGAAACAAATCGGAATCACATTTGCAGTCGGAGCGTCGATGTATGCATTCCCGGCAATCAGCCAAGCCAATGAGACGGAACAAGTACTCGAGGCCAGCACGGAGGTCAATGAAACACAGGAAGCGAAGCCGGTCATCGACATTCATTTGAAGGATGTCCCGGTGCTAGGCGATGTGAAAGTGGAAGTCCCTACTCCTGCGAAAGCAGAGCCGGCAACAGATGAAATGAAAAAATCGGTTGCCAATGTGCAAGTGAGTGAAGGGGTCGTTGACAATCTGGAAGTGGATGTAGTTCCTGTCCAGAAAGCGGAACAGCAGGACAAGAAAGCTGTTGCCAATGTACAGCTTTCTACATCAGTCACCAAAGATGTTGAAGTGGACGTCATAGCGAAGGAAACGAGGCAGCAGGGAACGACTGCTGAAACTTCTTCCAGCATTGCTAAAGTGACGGCGGAAGATCTTCCGGTGGTAGGTCATACGGAAGCTGGTGTAGCGGAGAAAAATCATAAAACTGCAGAAGGTACCGAGCAATTTGACGGTGGTGCAGTGGAAGTGAATATCGAGAAAGTGCCGATTGCAGAAGAAACACATATCGGCGTACTCGACAAGCATGTGACGAAGACAGAAGATTCCTATTCAAGAAATGGAGGCGTGGTACAGGCTGATCTAGAAGCACCTGGTTTGCTAGATGACACGCATGTCGGTGTGCTGGACAGTGATGTTCAGGTGACTGAAAACGAAACGTCCTATGACGGCGGAGTAGTGGAAGCCACGATTGCCGACGCGCCGATTTTAGGTGAGACGCATGCCGGCGTTCTTGACAAGCATGTCAGTGAAACGGAAGACAGATTTACCGCGAACGGTGGTGTCGTGCAAGTGGATGCAGCCGCGCCGGGTTTATTGGATGACACGCATATCGGTGTGCTGGACAGTGATGTTCAGGTGACTGGAAACGAAACGTCCTATGACGGCGGAGTAGTGGAAGCCACGATTGCCGACGCACCGATTTTAGGTGAGACGCATGTCGGCGTTCTTGACAAGCATGTCAGTGAAACGGAAGACAGATTTACCGCGAACGGTGGTGTCGTGCAAGTGGATGCAGCCGCGCCGGGTTTATTGGATGACACGCATATCGGTGTGCTGGACAGTGATGTTCAGGTGACTGAAAACGAAACGTCCTATGACGGCGGAGTAGTAGAAGCCACGATTGCCGACGCACCGATTTTAGGTGAGACGCATGCCGGCGTTCTAGACAAGCATGTCAGTGAAACGGAAGACGGTTTTACGAGCGATGGCGGTGTAGTGGAAGCAGACACGGCTATTCCCGGAATAGTGGGAGATACGCATCTCGGCGTGTTGGATTCCCATATAAAAGAAGAAGGGAATTACTTTTCCTATGATGCAGGATTGGTCAATTCCTTCGTCAATGGTCTGCCGATTGTCGGTGATATCCTGGTTGGTGTGCTTGATCGTCATGAACAGAAAGATGGAGAGAATTCTTCTTTATCTACAGGAGTTGCCCAAATCGGTTTGGATGGTTTGTTGTTGACAGATAGCCTGATTGAGGTGTTACGGAAAAATGAGGTAACTACAGAAGAAGGAACGCATATAAAACAAGGCGTCGTGATGACCAATCTAGGATTGCCCATTCTCAACGGTGTACAAGTAGATGTGTTGACACAAGAATCATTTATTCCTGCAGCAACACAGTCTGAGCAACCGACAAAACCCAATCCCGATGACAATGGCAATACGCCGACCGAACCCGGTGAGCAACCTGTGAAGCCTGAAGAACCTGTAACAGATAAGGAACCGGAGAACCCGGGTGACAATGGCAATACGCCGACCGAACCCGGCGAGCAGCCTGTGAAGCCTGAAGAACCTGTAACAGATAAGGAACCGGAGAACCCGGGTGACAATAGCAATACGCCGGTCATTCCCGATGAACAGCCGGTTAAACCAGAAGTGCCTGAACCAGACAACGAGCCGACAGTGCCTGGCACGAATCCTGGAAATAATGAAAACGTGCCAACAACTCCAGGTGAAGACGACATGACACCTGTCCTTCCTGGCACTAACCCAGGAGGAAATGGAAATCTCGATATGGATGGAAATGGTAATGGCAATGGTATGACAGAAGTGCCTGATGGAGAGAGCAACAATCCTCCGGCATTCGGCGAACCTTCTGAAATTCCTGCCCCGAATAATGGAAATGAAGATACAGTCAACAGTTCGGCTATGACTGGACAGGAAATGGCAACAGGTTCTGCGCAACCAATCACTGCTGTTACTGCAAGCATTCCATCTAGTACAGACGGTCAGCCATCGGGAGTGCAGAATGCTGCTAAACGAATGGTTGTATCTGAAAATGCTACTGGAAACAGACTGCCGACAACGGGTGGATTTTTTGATCCGATGCTGATGACTGTTATCGGATTACTGATGATGCTGGGTGGCTTTTCATTCCGTAAATGGGCGCTGATATCCCATGAACAATAAACACAAAATCAGTAAATGGATTGGTAATATTCTGCTGTTTACAGGAGCAGCATGGATTTTGCTTCTGATGGTCAATCTGTATGCCAATCAGTTTGAACAGAAGAAATATATGGATGCTTTCTCCGCCATGAAAGCAGATGCCGCTAGTGCAATGATCAAACCGGAAGCCGCTGATGACTCAATGATACCTCCGGAGAACCAGAATGCCCGAAAGTCTGATCAACTGGAAGGCATACTGGAAATCCCGCAGATTGAATTGAAGGCACCGGTGCAACTGGGCGCAGACGAGCGAACTCTGGCAGCCGGTCTCGGTGCAATTGAAAATATGGACGCACCGGGTGAAACCGGCGGCAGCTATGCGATTGCTGGCCACCAGTCATATACGTTCGGCCATTATTTCAATCGGCTGCATGAAATGAAGGAAGGCCAGATATTCACCTTTGAAACGGTGGATGAAAAGCAGGTATACGAAGTATTTGATATTCAAATTGTTAAACCGGAGCAAGTGGAAGTGCTGGATCGGCAGAACGAGATTGCCCTCATGTCGCTGATCACTTGCTATCCCGAACGTTCTAATACGTTTCGCCTAGTCGTTCAGGCGAAACGTATCCAATGAACAGCATTAGTTAGGTGCCTGTGTGAAAAACAAACGTGAATGTTTAAACAATCATGAAAGTTTCCTGCACAAGCACTGCTCACTTACTTTCGAAAAAAGAGTCGAAAACAGAATTCCGCTGTTTTCGGCTTTTTTTGCATTCCCGCATTGCTAGACTTCTAAATAGTAGTATAATATTAGGTGCTTCTAAATAATAAAAATAGATTGAAAATTTAACGTTTTCCAATAAGGAGAGAGCAACTATGGCAACTACAGAAGAACTCATCAAGGCGCTGGCGGACGTGTTGGCGGCTGATCAGATTAGTGAGAACGAAACAGTGCGTGAACTACACGGCAAGGATGAATCTTATCATGCGATGAAACTGCCTGACATTGTGGTGTTCCCGAAAAATACAGAAGAGGTCAGCGCGGTGATGAAAGTATCAGATCGGTTTGACGTACCAGTGGTTCCGTTCGGGCTCGGTTCTAGTCTAGAAGGGCATGTTATCCCTGCGAAGGGCGGCATTACGATCGACTTTTCTTTAATGGATCGAGTGCTCGATGTGCGGGCAGAAGATTTCCTTGTGACCGTGCAACCGGGTGTTACGCGGACGAAGTTGAACAAAGAGCTGAAGAAACATGGACTGTTTTTCTCGGTGGATCCGGGAGCGGACGCGACACTCGGTGGGATGGTCGCGACGAACGCAAGCGGTACGACGTCGGTGAAATACGGCGTCATGCGTGATCAAGTGCGTGATCTTGAAGTTGTGCTGGCAGACGGCACGGTAATTCATACAGGCAATCTAGCTGCGAAGTCGGCATCGGGCCTTCATCTGAACGGGTTGTTCGTCGGCTCGGAAGGTATTCTCGGCTGCTTTACGGAAATAACGCTGCGTGTATATGGAATTCCTGAGTTTATGATGGCAGCGCGCGCTTCGTTCCCAACGGTGCATGACGCAGTCGAAGCGGTCGTGTCGATTTTACAGGCAGGCATTCCGATCGCGCGAGTGGAGCTAGTCGATGAAATGTCAATGCGGCAGGTGAATGCCTATGCGGATACCGACTACGCCGAGCGACCGACGCTGTTTCTCGAGTTCCACGGCAATGAAGCAGGTCTTGCGCAAGATGTAGAGTTCATGAAAGATATCGTCGCGGACCATAGCTGTGAAGATATTGCATTTGAAAGCGATACGGCAGCGCGCAATCAGTTGTGGGATGCACGCCATAATCTTGCGTATTCCTACATTACGAGCAATCCGGGCAAGAAGCTGATGGTAACGGATGTCTGCTTGCCGATTTCGGAACTTGCGGGTGCGGTCGATCATGCGCGCGACGTCATTTCTACGCTCGATATGCCCGCGGGAATCGTTGGACACGTTGGCGACGGTAACTTCCACGTGTTGCTTATGATGGATATGAACGATCCAGATGAAATCGCCAAAGCGGATGAACTGAACGAGAAGATCGTCCATTATGCGCTTGAGCGGGGCGGCACATGCACCGGTGAACATGGCGTTGGGACAGGCAAGCAGAAGTATCAGCAACAGGAGCACGGTGAGTCGTTGCTCGTCATGCAGAAGATCAAGCAGGCGCTCGATCCGAAGAACTTGCTGAATCCGGGTAAGGTGATATCGGTAGAAACGGAGGCGGACTGATATGAAAGCATTGCAGACCATCAGTTCATTTGCGGGCAAGTATTTTGCGGTGTGGGTCATCATCACCGCGCTGATTGCGTATTTATTCCCGGAGCCATTTCTCGGACTCGGGGCGTATATTACGATTCTGCTCGGCATTGTCATGTTCGGTATGGGGCTGACACTAAATGCCCGCGACTTCAAAATCGTGTTGACCAATCCGATTCCGGTGATCATTGGTGTTGCTGCGCAGTTCGTCGTCATGCCGCTCGCAGCATTTGCGATTGCCTACATATTGCGGCTACCGCCTGAACTTGCGGCGGGGCTCGTGTTGCTCGGCTGTGTTCCGGGTGGCACGGCTTCGAACGTTATGGTATACCTAGCACGCGGAAATCTCGCTTTGTCGGTTGCGATGACTTCACTTTCCACACTGCTTGCACCGGTCGTTACGCCGCTTCTGTTGCTGTGGTTAGCAGGGCAGTGGCTACCGGTGGATCCGATGGCGATGTTTAAATCGATTGTGCAGGTCATCATTATCCCGATCGTGCTCGGCTTACTCATACAGCGTTTTTTCCCGAATGTGGTCGCAAAAAGTGTATCTGTCGTTCCGCTCATTTCTGTGCTTGCAATTCTGATTATTGTGTCAGCTGTCACATCAGCGAACGGTGAAAATGTAGCAACTGCAGGCTTCATCGTATTCATTGCTGTCTTCCTGCATAACGGATTCGGACTGTTCCTCGGCTATCTGATTGCTAGGCTGCTCGGTCTGAATGAAAACGACCGCCGCGCCATCTCGATTGAAGTCGGTATGCAGAACTCGGGTCTCGGCGTAGCACTTGCAACCGCTCACTTCGGCGCACTCGCTGCACTGCCGAGCGTCTGGGGCGCTATTTGGCATAATATCTCCGGGCCGATCTTGGCGACGTTCTGGTCGAAGAAACCATTGAAGGGTGAGTCCTCGGAAGACCTGGATCCTGCTACGAAAACCGTGAAATAATTAAATTGAAGGGTACCTGTGCGCGAAACTTTCACGTTAGTTTCTTGCGCAGGTACCTATCACTAATTAATTCACTTAGCTTAAAAAGGTATTAAAACAACAGATTATTTACAGTAATTTTTGAGGG
This sequence comes from Sporosarcina sp. PTS2304, assembly GCF_003351785.1. GTDB lineage: Bacteria > Bacillota > Bacilli > Bacillales_A > Planococcaceae > Sporosarcina. The sequence continues at coordinate 1,820,187 of NZ_CP031230.1, read as the reverse complement.
GAGTCAAAAATGAAATTAAGAGACATTGAAAAAAATATTTCCTCTCATAACTTAGAGAGATATCGGAAAATCGGGTTTTATTTACTGTTGTTAGATTATGCTTTTATTTCGTATCTCTTATATAACATGGTTCATATTTACAATTTATTTATTACTATATTAGGGGTCAGAAGAGTAGTAGTCTTTAATTATGCGATAATAATAAACGTCTTTCAATTTCCAGTTATTTTATTTATAGTTTTTATAATGCTTTCCATTAAATATCAACCTATAGCTAGTAGGCAACTGACATTGGGTTTTAAAAAGATCTTGCTACCACTTATTTTCATTTCCACATTTTCACTCTTTTTTGCGGATAAAATTCAAGAATTTATTCCTAAACTCCCCGATCAATATCAAAATAATATTCTTTTTAAATACTATTTATCATATTTACTTATGATATTATTCTTTTCAATTCGGATTATTTTTTCGTTTAACTACTTTCAACTTTTTTATCTCATAGATAAAATTGATTTGAGATTTCATTTTGCAATCATAACTTATTTACTTTTAATAGTTTCAGGAGTATGAAATTTAAGTGAATTAAATTACTAAAAACAAATAAAAACTCTTTATCCTTGTATTTGTATTGTCACAAAGATAAAGAGTTAATCTTTTAGTTAATCGTACATTCCAATTGAATTCGCGAAACGTAAGCTAAGTCGTGTATTTCTAGAATAATTACAATCGATTGTAGACGAAGTATATGCTTTTCAGGAGGAATAGTATATGTACAATAATAGAATTCAATATGCGATGGATTACTTTATAGTGGATGACTATTTTCTCCCTGAGAATAGATATTACGAGTTAAAAGAGAAAGACAAAAATGGGAAAAGCTTATTACGATTAACAATCAATAGTACAAATATTTGTGTAGAAGACTATGATGACAAAATCAAATGCGGTTTTTTAAGACAAGAAAAGAAACATGGAATGAAAAAGTGTATAGATCATTTCGTTTTAAAAGAAAATGACAATGTATGGGATTTATATATGTTTGAAATGAAAACTGGTGTAGGGAATAAAACAAGGAGAGATATAAAAGTAAAACTTCGAGCAAGCTATCTTAATATAAAAGCATTGTGCGGATTTTTAGGGATTACGATTGGTGAAGTATATGCGTATACGACTTACGAAACGGAACATTTTACTGGTGCGAGAAATAGTGCCGACCCTAAAACTATTCTCGCACCATTAGGAGAAAGGGCAATCGATTTCAAAAAGGATGAATGGAATCGTGGTAGAATATTAATTGAACTAGGGGAAAATCTTACATTGCCTCATATTGCAATACAAATGGAAAGACACGATGCTATTGGCTTAGTAGGAGAACTACAGATTTAACAAACTGTGATCTTAAAAGTTAGGTGTCTGTGTGACGTGAGATTGAAAATAATTTTAAATTGAAATAGAGTTTTGTAGGAATCTAAAAGGAGCATATGCCTATGCAAAACATTCAGCAAGCCATCAATCGGCTTACAGAGCACGAAGCGAAAAAGTTGCTGCAGACACTGTTCAGTCAGACAGAGCAATTAGACGATGAAGCGCTTGGCAAAGTAGTGCGCACCATACGTCAATCATTATCCGCCACTCGGAAAGAACATCAGCTTAAGACAGTCCACCTCGTTTTTCATCCAGCGCTAGCCGGCGCACTGCGACACACTTTTAAAAAAGTCCCTTCTGAGCAAATTATTAGCTTCCCAGACATTTTATCGGTCGGTCCAGTCGAAGCGCTTCATACACAAGAAGGAATTGAACAGCGTTTTCGATGGCTACGCGAGCATTTGCGCGGTCCGCACGATCAGCAGGAGTTTACTCGAGCTGTTGAAACGATCCACCATATTCCTCCGCATGTGCCGATTTTGATCTGGACGAGTAATAACGCTGCCGAACAGACCGGTTTGCGATTCGCTGCCTATCTGCTACAAGATGCACCGAACGAAATCAGTGAACTAAACACGAAAGACGCATTCGATGCGTTACATGTCGCTGTCGACGGATATACTATCGACATCCGACACTCTGGCGAACTTTCGCCCGAACAGCTCCATGATATCTATGCACATGTCAAACCATGGCAATGGAACCCGATTCGACGTGCAGCGATCGAGGAGGAAGGAATGTCGCTCATGTACGATGAGTTCCTGTTGCGTAAATGGGAATACGGTGAACTGTGGAGTGCGGATGAAGAGAGGCACGACGCGTTCGTCATGAAATGTGCTAAGGAACTGCAGAAGGAAAACTCTGGTGAGTACTTTCAAGCAATCGGGCTTATAGGCAAAGCTTTTGGTGAGCTCGAGGACTATACCGGTGACAGCTGGATCGAGTACCGTGTGCGTGAATTGATCCGACAGGGGGACCTTGAGGTGCGTGGGGATTTGACTGACTGGCGGAAGTATGAAATTCGAGTAGTTTCTTAGCATGAAACGAATGTGTATGTGTAAACTGTCGTGAAAGTTTCATACCCAGACACTGTTCACAACATTCATTTAAAAAAAGAAAATGTCTCGAAGAATCTATCCATTCAATTCTTTGAGGCATTTTCTTCTATATAAACGAACATTTTAACTTCCGCGCACTTACCATTAAGTTAGATGCCTATGTACTACACAACTTGAAAACTATGCGAAGAACGATACCTGCAACCTTCAAACATTCCCATCGTCAATACTACGCTATACTCAACCAACAAAATTCGCAACAATCAAGCAGGTGAAACGTATATGAAAAGATCAGAATATAAAGAACAACAACGTAAAAAAAATCCGGAAATCAGCCTGAAAAAAAGAATGACTCGTTTCTTCTTGATCAGTAGTCTTCTTGTCGTCTTTTGCGCACTACTCGTACTGAATATATTCATCACATTCAGCGATGTAAGTGCACTCGAAGAACCGGCACCACGATCGACGATTATTTACGATCCGAACGGTGAAGTCATCAGTAAGGTGTCGAATTCGAATATCGAAGGGGTGACGATCGACCAGATTCCGAAGACGCTGATCGAAGCCGTCATTTCCGTGGAAGATCAACGTTTTTACACACATCATGGCGTCAATTATATAACGATGGGACGTGCTTTACTTAAGAACGCGTTCAAAGGTAAAATCGTGGCAGGTGGCAGTACGATTACGCAACAGCTTGCGAAAAACGCATTTTTGACGCAGGAGCGCACGTATTCTCGCAAATTCAAAGAACTGATTCTTGCTAAGAAGATTGAACGGGTGTATTCGAAAGATGAGATTATGGAACGGTACCTTAACCAAATTTATTTTGGTGATGGGGCGTGGGGGATTCAACGTGCGGCGCAGACTTATTTTGGTAAGGATGTCAGTGAATTGACGTTAAGCGAATCAGCGACAATCGCAGGCATCATAAAAGCACCGTCGTATTTATCGCCTACGAAAAACATGGAAAAGTCGGTGGAACGGCGCAATTTGGTGTTGGCGTTGATGCTACGTGAACAGTATAGCAACCAGCAACAATATGATGAAGCGATTGGACAGAAACTAGCACTAGCAAAATCGACAGTGCCAGATTATAAAGGGAACTATCCATATTATATCGATCGGGTAGTGGACGAGGCGGTTAATACATATCATTTGACGAGAAGTGAAGTGCTGTCCGGTGGGTTGCATATTACGACAACTATCAATCCTGTGATCCAAGAGGCGCTCGAAAAAGTGTATGCAGATGACTACTATTTTCCGAAGAGCGCTCCAGACCAGCTTTTGCAGAGCGCGTCTGTTTTCCTACATCCTAAAACGGGCGGGATTTTGGCGTTAGTCGGTGGCAGAGGAGAGTATGCGCATGGACGCTTCAATAATGCGACGGATCTCATCCGACAGCCTGGATCTGCGTTAAAGCCGCTTGCTGTCTATACTCCTGCACTTGAAGAAGGATATCATATGGCAGATTTACTTGTCGATGAACCGATTAATCTAGACGGCTACTCTCCGAAAAATTTTGATCAGCAATATAGAGGGGAAGTGACGATGTATGATGCACTCACACAATCGTATAATATTCCTCCTGTTTGGCTGTTGGATCAGATCAGTATCAAAAATGGAGTGCGTGCTGTTGAACGGTTTGGAATTTCATTGGAAAAGAATGACCGGGCGCTTGGATTGGCGCTTGGAGGACTGGATAAAGGAACTTCTCCGTTACGCATGGCTCAAGCGTTTTCTGCGTTTGCGAATGACGGCGTGATGGAAGAGGCTCATGCGATTACAGAGATTAAAGATTCGGAAGGAAAAGTGCTCGGGAAGTGGCGAGGAGAGTCTGTACGAGTGACGGATGAAAAAGTTGCCCAGCAAATGACGTATATGTTGCAAGGGGCTGTAAAAGAAGGGACTGCCAAAAAAGCACAAGTGGCGGGTATGGATGTGGCGGGGAAGACGGGCACTACACAGCTGCCGATTGAAGGCGTGAACGGTTCAAAAGATCATTGGTTCGTCGGTTATACACCAGATATAGCAGGTGCAGTTTGGCTCGGATATGATCAAACAGACGCTGACCATTATTTAACATCTACTAGCAGCTTTACCGCACCGCCCATTTTCGCGCAAGTCGTTTCAACATCAGCCAGCGAATTAACGACGAAGGAATTTGATTTGTCATTAATTGATGAAGAAATAAAAGAATTGAAGAAGGAGAAGAGAAAGACAAAGGAAGAAAGAGAAAAGAAAGAGAAGAAAAAAGAGAGAGACAAGAAGGTGAAAGATTTTTGGGAGGGGCTTGAAAACTGGGGACGGAGCTTGTTTAAAGGAGAAGACTGAAGAATAGTAGCTATATACTCGTGAAAGTATATGTGAAGGAAGTGATCTAATGATTACAGAAATAGTTGGGCCATGGACAATTACTACAGATCCCCAGCGGACAAAAAAATTTTACGACAACCATCATTATCTCTCGCAAGATTGTAACTGCGAGTACTGTGTAAATTATTTGCTAGCTTGTGAGCAGTTTCCTCCGACGATTTACCGCCTTTTCGAGTCGCTTGGAATTGACCCGAGGAAAGAAGGGGAAGTCTCTGAGTTTGGAAAAAGCGCGGAAGGATTGTATCATTATATCGTTTTCTACCATTTTGTTGGAGAGATTGTAAAGGAACCGTCTAGTGCGCTTGCCTCTCCTGATTTTCACGTAGAAGGCTTTTCTGTCAGTTTTACAAATGACTTAGATCTGTTGCCGGATGATTTTCCTATGCCCGCTGTCCAAATCATGCTCGAGATGCAATTGCCGTGGTTGCTTGGTTTGTAAACAATTTGTACAAGAAGACCACCAATTTCAGCGTAACTCCACCTAATCGCCAAAGTCGGCCGTTTATTTTATTCGCTTTTAAATGAATGAGTAGGATACATCATATGGTTAATCAACAGGCGTGAAAATTTTACAGCATAAGCACTTTTCTAGTGTACTACTCCGCCCTAAGACCGACTTCCTCTTCCGTCATTGGATTGATTCGATTTTCAGAAAAAATGAGTATGATAGAGGAAAGGAGGGGGCAGTATGCGAAAATTCTGGATTGCGCTGTTGATAGCGGCAGTAGTCGCTGTGGCGGGTGTGCAGATTTACAAAGTATATATTTTTTTCCTAGGGAGCAAAGGGACGGACGAAGTGGCGATTGCAAAGGACGATGCGGAGTCGCTGGATGTGGATATCGATTTTGGTACCGGCACTCTGCTTGTTGAAGGCGGCGCGGATGGCTGGGTGGACGGGACGATTGATACGAACGTGAAAAAGTGGAAGCCGGTTGTTGGTTATAAGCAGAAAAGAGGCACAGGATATGTGACAGTTCACCAGCAATCTTCTATCTTCAAGATTACTGGACGTAATCGCAATGATTGGAAGCTTCAGCTGACGAAAGAAGTCCCGATTGATTTGAGCGTAGATATGGGCGTTTCCGATTCGCAATTGAATCTTTCGGGCATCCGGCTCAGCAAATTGTCAATCGATGCAGGTGTAGGCGATACGACAGTCGATTTAAGCGGTGACTGGCAAGATGGCTTTACAGCAAATTTTGATATGGGGGTCGGCGATATGGAAGTGATATTGCCGAAACATACCGGTGTGAAACTGAAAGTCTCAAAAGGTATCGGGAGCGTGGGGACAAAGCAGCTGATCGCAAAAGGTAACGATGTGTATGTCAATGAAGCATATGGCCAGTCGGATGTAGTAATAGAGATTAAAGCGGATATAGGCGTAGGCGATGTGAATTTTATTTTTGCTGACTGATGAATTTATTCGTAAAGTATATTTGTGTGAGGTAAGTGATTCTTCCTGTAAAGTGCAGAAAATAAGTGTACGTGTTAGGATTCTCCCTCCAGAACCGGACGCTTTCCTGAGGGTGTGCGGCGGACTCGCCAGAAGTGCGTTGGCGATTACGCCTGTCACACTGATCCTCCAGGAGTCGCCGGTTCTTCCGGGAGAATCCTTGAGTTAGTGTTGGGAAATCAGTTGGTGTTCGTTCAGAAGTTGGAGTGGCGGAAGTGACTTCTCCAGTGCGGTGCAGAAAAGTAGTGTACGTGCTAGGATTCTCCCTACAGAACCGGACGCTTTCCTGAGGGTGTGCGGCGGACTCGCCAGTAGTGCGTTGGCGATTACGCCTGTCACACTGATCCTCCAGGAGTCGCCGGTTCTTCCGGGAGAATCCTTGAGTTTTTGTTGGGAAATCAGTTGGTGTTCGTCCAGAAGTTGGAGTGGCGGAAGTGACTTCTCCAGTGCGGTGCAGAAAAGTAGGGTATGTGCTAGGATTCTCCCTCCAGAACCGGACGCTTTCCTGAGGGCACGCGGCGGACTCGCCAGAAGTGCGTTGGCGATTACGCCTGTCGTGCTGATCCTCCAGGAGTCGCCGGTTCTTCCGGGAGAATCCTTGAATTTGTGTTCGTAAGTCAGTTTGTGTTCGTCCAGAAATATAGTATGGTAAGTTACGCTTTCTGAACAGTGTGGGTGAAGCTTCGGATTGCCTGAGTGAATGCATATAGAGTCATTTCTTTTCCCACTCAGTTCATCGAAACAGTCATAGTAGCTAGCCACACTTCACCGCTTTTTAACTTCAAAAACGGTCGCATGGTATCAGACAAGTCTACTCACTTGATCTTTCACTACATACAAAGAGTGATCAACCTGTCTTGCGCACACTAAGTTCGGCTGAAGCTGGAAGACGATCGACTCCGGGAGGATCAGGACGACAGGTGTAACCCGCAGTGCACTTTTGCGGGGTCCACCGCGTCCCCTCCGGAAAGCGTATCGTCTGGAAGCGCAAGCCGCATGACTCTCCAAGTCAGCCTTGCTCCATCTAATAAACGAACATAAAGTAGCAGACAAGTCCAGGTAGTCTTCACTACATACAAAGAGTGATCAAACTGTCTTGCCAACACAAAGTTCGGCTGGAGCTGGAAGACGATCGACTCCGGGAGGATAAGGACGACAGGTGTAACTCGCAGCGCTTGACGGTCCACCGCGTCCCCTCCGGAAAGCGTATCGCCCTCCAGCGCAAGCCGCATGACTCTTCAAGTCAGCCTTGCTCCTTATATTATGAAAGCGAAATATTATCATATGTACGTTGTAAATGCCAACCCCACAAAGGAGGTTGGCATTTTTCGATTAATAAGTACACTACAGAACGTATGGAATATAGCTTAAAGAACACCAACATATACCAACCGCTCATAATTCAGATTTTACATTGTTTTCTGTTAACGTATATGGTAAGTTAATACATACCAAATGATGAAGTATAAACTTCACATTCTACATTAAAGATGTTTCGGCTTCAAAAAGGAGTGAGAGTTTGTGAAATTTAAAGAGCTGATTCAGGAACGTTACGATAATTTATCGAAAAGCCAAAAGAAAGTAGGGCAGTATGTTATCGATCATCCGAAAATAGTAGCGATGTCTTCAGCGCAAGAAATTGGTGCGAAGATTGACGTCAGTGAGACAACGGTTATCCGCTTCTGTCATAGTTTGGAACTTTCCGGTTATGCCGAATTACAAAAGACTATTCGGGAGAGCTTGTTGTTTCAGCAAAGTAGCTTGACGACCTATCAGCAATCCAAGCTTGTGCTCGAACAAACACCGCATTTCTTCGAGCAAGTGATGGAAAAGGATCGTGTAACCATTGCGGAGACGATGAAACAGATTAAGGAGGCTGATTATGAAGAAGCGATTGAACAGCTTTCTAAAGCCGAAACTGTCTATGTGCTTGGGCTTCGATCGTCTTATACTGCAGCTAATTGGCTTTCCTATACAATCGGTTTAGTGAGAAGTAACGTACAGTTGTTGCGACCCGAAACGGAAGATGTCATTCAAACATTGAGTCAAATGAACAGCAATTCCGTAGTGATTGTCATTTCATTCCATCGTTATTTGAAAGAAACGATTCAAATTGCACGATTGGCACATAAACAGGATGCTTTCATTATTGGGATTACAGATTCGTCGCTAGCTCCGATTCACGCCTATAGTCATTTATTATTTCCGATTTATTCACCGAATAGGTCAACGCTCGACGCGACTGCTTCTTTGTTTTCATTTATGAATGCGGTCGTGGCTGGGTTATCAGTGAGGGAAAAAGAAAGTTTCGAGAAAAGGCAACAGTCTTATCAATCAATAGCGAGTGATTTTTTATTCGTGGAAGGGGTGGAATGAAGGTGGAAGCGGCATTGCAAGAAATAAAACCTTTGATTGAAGAAGTGTTTACCCATTTACATGAACACCCTGAAATCAGTTGGCAGGAAGTAGAGACGACGAAGTATTTACAGCAACTGCTAGAGGATGAAGAGTTCCAAGTGACGACAGTTGAGGGTTCGACGGGACTAGTTGTGACGGTTGGAACTGGAGAGTATTGTGTTGCGTTGCGTACGGATATAGATGCATTATGGCAAGAAGTCGACGGGATATATCAAGCGAATCATTCATGTGGACATGACGCACATATGACAATGGCGGTTGGGACGTTACTCGTTCTGAAGAGGCTCGGGATTCCAAAAGCTGGTCGTTTAAAAGTGATTTTCCAACCTGCTGAGGAAAAAGGGACAGGTGCCTTATCATTGGTGGAAAAAGGCATTGTGGATGATGTAGATTATTTGTACGGTGTGCATCTTCGTCCTATTCAAGAACTTCGCAATGGCTATTCGTCGCCTGCCATTTTGCACGGTTCTGCCAAAATGGTAAAGGGATCAATTATCGGAATGGATACACACGGTGCAAGGCCGCATCTCGGTCAAAATGCGATTGAAGTAATGGCGCAACTCGTTCAAGCGATCAATAGCATACACGTTGATCCGATGGTTCCGCATTCCGCAAAAATGACGATGTTTCAAGCGGGTGGGGAATCGGCAAATATCATTCCGGGAAATGCAGTGTTCAGCTTAGACATTCGAGCCCAAACGAATGAAGTTATGGAGAAGCTGATGAGCCATGTGGATAAAATAATTTCTACTGTTGCCGAAATGTTTGAAGTGACGATCGATTTTCAAATAGTATCGGAAATCGCCGCTGCACAAGTGGATGAAACCGCAGTTGAACTGATGGCAACAGCCATTACGGAAACCGTGGGAGAACAGTTTCTAGTGCCTCCTATCGTCACACCGGGGGGAGAAGATTTTCATTATTACACATTGAAACGGCCAGCGATTAAAGCAACGATGCTTGGTCTCGGGTGTGATCTATCACCGGGGCTTCATCATCCGCATATGACGTTCAATCACGACAGTATACTGACGGGAATCGAAATACTCGCCCGGACAGTAAGTCACACATTTGAGCAGCTAGAAAAAAGGACGTGAGTATATGAAAAATGATTTCTCGATTCGTAAATTACAATCGAACGAAGATATGCGACTAGTTCAAGAACTTGAAAAGCAAGTTTGGGGAGAGGGTACGCTTCCGACACATCAAACGTATACAGCTTCGAAAAATGGCGGGTTAGTGATAGGTGCTTTTGATCAACAGAAGATGGTCGGATTTTCTTATAGTTTTCCAGGATTTGCGAATGGGAAAACGTATTTATGTTCTCATATGCTTGGCGTACTTCCCGATTATCAATTATCAGGAATTGGCAAGATGTTGAAGGACGAGCAACGTAAACTCGCCAAGGAAATCGGCTATGACTTAATTACGTGGACATTTGACCCGTTAGAAAGTCGTAATGCATATTTAAATTTGACGAAGTTGTATGGTATCTGCACTACGTATTTAGAAAACTGCTATGGCGAAATGGAAGATAGTTTAAATAAAGGATTACCATCCGATCGGCTACAAGTTGAGTGGTGGATTTCCAGTGAACGGGTGGAAGAATTGTGGATGCCCGTATTATCCGACTACGACCGACCGTTTGCAGTCCGACAATCTGAAAAAGGCAATCCGATGATGGAAGTACTTCTAGAGGGAATGTCGTTAAGTAGCGATGGTGTGGAAGTACCGATACCAGAAAATATTCAATTCATTAAAAAGAATGAGCCTGAACTAGCACTCGATTGGCGCATGAAGATCAGAGCAGTCTTTCAATCGCTATTCGGTGAAGGGTATGCGCTAGTAGGGTTGAGGAAATCCGACACGGACGTTCATTACTATCAATTCGTAAAAAAAACAATGATTCCACTAACTATAAAACACGAGGAGAATTCGAATGATTATTAAAGAGATTACGATCCGGAAAATGAAAATGATGATGAAAAGCCCATTCACTACAAGTTTTGGTACGTTTCAAGAAAAAGACTTTCTATTGCTTGAAGCGGTAGATGAGTTAGGAAATACGGGATGGGGGGAGTCGGTCGCATTCCATTCGCCTTGGTACAATGAAGAAACGCTCGAAACCAATCTACATATGTTGGAGGACTTTTTAATCCCTTTAGTGATTGGCAAGGAAATCAGTCACCCAGATGAAGTAAGTGTACTTTTCGCAGCGATCCGTAAAAATAATATGGCTAAATCCACTGTCGAGGGAGCGATTTGGGATCTGTATGCCAAGCGCAACAACATGACTTTGGCGCAGGCGCTAGGTGGAGAAGCCGAGAAAATAGAAGTCGGAATTAGTATCGGGATTCAAGAAGATACCGCTGCATTAGTAGAGGCTGTCCGTGGTTTTGTTGAAGAAGGCTATAAACGTATAAAAGTAAAGATTAAACCAGGATATGATGTGGAGGTACTACGTGAACTTCGCAAAAACTTCCCTGACGTACCACTGATGGCGGATGCCAACTCGGCCTATACACTTGAAGATGTGGAGTTACTTAAACAGTTGGATGAATTTAATTTAACGATGATTGAGCAACCGTTAGCTTCGGACGATATTATCGACCATGCGACATTGCAAAAAGAAATCCAAACACCGATTTGTTTGGATGAGAGTATCCACTCCCTTGAAGATACCCGAAAAGCGTTTGAGCTTGGAAGCTGTAAAATCATCAATATTAAAATTGGTCGTGTCGGTGGATTGACTGAAGCGAAGAAGATCCATGATTACTGCATGGAACACAATATTCCTGTTTGGTGTGGGGGCATGCTGGAGTCAGGAATTGGCCGCGCACATAACGTAGCGCTTACGACACTGCCTAATTTTATTCTGCCGGGTGACACAGCGGGATCATCTCGCTATTGGGAGGAAGATATTATCAAGCCAGAAGTCGTTGTAGATAATGGCTATATTACCGTACCGAGTGCATATGGTATTGGATATGAACCGAATATGGAAGCGATGAATAAATTCACAGTGAAAGAAATGAAGTATCAAGCATAATGAGTCAAGTGGGTGAAAAAGTTCGCCCACTAAGCTTTAAATAATCTGAAAAAATAATTAATTGGATAGATAAATTATATAATAGAGAGCGGGAAGAGGGATGAAAAAGAGTTTTCAAATCGGAGCAGCTTTCATCGGCGTAATCGTTGGTGCGGGATTTGCATCCGGACAAGAAATTTTACAGTTTTTCACTAGTTTTGGCACGATTGGCATAATTGGAACTCTTGTAGCAACGGCATTATTCGCATTCATCGGCATGAATTTAACTCAACTAGGCAGCCGTTTGCAAACAACGTCCCATCAAAATGTAATTTACCATATTTGCGGGCGGTATGTAGGAATTGTTGTGGATTTTGTTATTACGTTTTTCCTTTTCGGCGTCACAGTTGTGATGTTTTCAGGTGCTGGCGCAATATTCGAGCAGCAATTTAATATTCCTGGCTATATCGGAAGTATTATAATGGCTATTGTTACAATCGCCACTGTGACATTAAGTGTTCAAAAAGTTATCACGCTCATTGGTGCATTCACGCCATTTCTATTGTTACTCGTTATTGTGATCACAGGGTATTCAGTGATCAACTATGATTTCTCGACTGCTGAAATTCAAGCGGCAGTTACTAGTAAAAACCAAGGAGCTCCTCATTGGCTATTAGGCGGACTTTTGTATGTTTCCTATAATATTGCAGCCGGTGTTGCGATGTTGACGGTCATGGGAGGAACAGTCAAGGACGAAAAAGTTGCCGCATGGGGTGGTATCATCGGAGGTCTTGGTTTGGGTCTTCTCCTTCTTCTCATTAATATATCGATGTTGACACAGTTGAAAGAAATCGCCGCTGTACCGATGCCGATGTTGTTCTTAGCGAATAATATGGGTCCGGTAGTCGGTGCACTCATGTCCATTATTTTATTGGGAATGATTTATAATACTGCAGTCGGCATGTTGTACGCATTCACTGTACGCTTTATCCAACCTGATACAGTACGATTTAAAGGGAGTATTATCCTATTTGGCTTAGTAGCATATGCCGCAAGCTTTGTAGGTTTTGTAACACTTGTCGGCACAGTGTATCCGGTGATGGGGTATTTAGGATTCGTATTGATCGGTGCGATTATTTTCGCGTGGATCCGGAAGAAAAAAGTGTCTCATGTAGTTGAAAAGTAAATTTTTCTTGTGATTGATATAGAGTGAAAAGTTATTGTTAACGGAAAGAAGGAACGTGAATAGAAGAACTGTGAATATGGAAACAGGGGGAATGGAAAGGTTACGAGAAGCTGCCTCTTCAAAAATATTATGTGCAAGTGAAGAAAGTGAACGGAGAGTTGCAGCTGACACTTGAGAAAACAGCAGATTATTTGCCAACTGCCGCGATCTTCGACATAGGTACAGAAGAACAAATTCAACGTGTCCAGATCTCTACAGTGGATGGAACATTGGTATCCAACGATGCGATATTCGGAACAGATCAAGATTCTACTCGCAAGTATATAATAATCGACAAGCCAGGTGACTATATTGCGACTGTACGTTTTGCGAACGGAAAAGATGTGCGGTTCGCAATCGAAGCAAAAGTACCAGTAAATGGCTCATTTTATTATGATACGGTAGTGTTGCAGGAAAAGCCGTCACTTATGTATGATGTAGCAAAATCATACGATGGATATTATACGTATGATAAAAAAGCTGCGAATAATATAGGAAAGCATACGATACTCACTGAAAACGCAGATTCTATCGCAACGGTAGTGCGGGAGCCGGGTACGGGCATATTCCATATTACGGCGAAAAGTGTAGGGACGATCGATATGGAATTTGAAAATGGCGTCTACTGGATGCGTGGTGAGCCGGGTGATGCGGTGTCAGGCATAGATAAAGGAAGAACGATTCACGTCAAAGAAATGTATGGCATAGTGAATGTGTCTGTACGTTCTATTTATGACATAAATCCTGATTTGTAATCTATGAGCGGTTGCGTCCGTTCTATGATCGCTTCCCCGCGTTCTATGAGCGGTTGCGTCCGTTCTATGATCGCTTCCCCGCGTTCTATGAGCGGTTGCGTCCGTTCTATGATCGCTTCCCCGCATTCTATGAGCGTTCGCGTCCGTTCTATGATCGCTTCCCCGTGTTCTATGAGCGGTTGCGTCCGTTCTATGATCGCTTCCCCATGTTCTATGAGCGGTTGCGTGCGTTCTATGATCACTTCTCCGCATTCTATGAGCGTTCGCGCCTCTTCTATGATTAACCGCGCCTCACCTTCTTTTTTTATTCCAAAAAATCACCGGTATGAGAAGCTTTTTTGAATATGACTACTCATCAAAGTATGTCGTGTAGTTAGTTGTTGATGATTAAATGCTAATCAAACTATCCCTCACATAGTTTATAATGAAAAAAAGTGTAATTGATGGAGGGGTTCTAACATGAAAGTAACGATACTTGGCGGTGGCAGTGAAGCTGGAACGAACAGGTTATTCGCTAGAGCAAAAGTAATCTGTTGTCAAAGTAGTTTCGACACACAAACTGTTGTAAAGGAAGGAGGGTGTTGAATGACATTGAAAAAGTTTTTGGACAGCCGCTTCCCAGGCCTTGCGCTCGAACCGCCATTATTCTATTCATGGGATGCCGCGATTCGCTTTGAGCTTGGAGTAAACGAAAGCTCTGTCAGTATCCATGACAATCCACTCTATTTGCCTGGCGTTTATAGTCGGGCGATCGCTTTATTTGAAACGGTGCATGAGCCGGTGGACGAGCTTTATCTAGTGGCGGACATTCCGGCATCTAGCAGTCGGAAAGTTTTTGCGAAATATGTAAAGGAACGTGCCGTACTGCGTCGCTTGCGGTATGAAGGCTGTGTTGTATCGGATGACGAAGACTATGCCGTGAACCGGTTCAGCTTGCTATGCCATCGTTCCGACATTCGATATGTTGCGTTGTTAAAAGCAATCTGCAATCAAGATATGGGCATACAGCCGGCTGTCCACACAGCTGTTTATTTCGTCAATCGAACGAAAGGAACGATCTTCTATGTCTATGACGACAGGGGAGGCGACCTACTTGGAACCGACGTGCGTACGATACGCCCAGTATATGAAGCGTTCAGTGACTGGATACTCGATTATGACCGCGCGGAGATTGACAAAGTATTTCGTTGATATCTGTTACGTTGAAGTATATGATAAATTCAGAAAATACTATTAATCGCTGAGAGCGTTTCATCGAATGAAAGAAGGGGTCCAATGAATACACAACTAAACGAACATAATCAGCCGATCGGTGATCCAGTGTTGAACTGGCAAGAACGACCGTATCCTGGTGATATGCATTGTACAGGCGACTATGCCATCGTCACACGACTTTCTATAGAACATACGCAAGATTTGTTTGAAGCGTATCGAGCATCACAACCTGCGAACTGGACATATTTATCGACAGAGCCACCTACAGATTTCGCTACATTCGAACAGAGTATTGCGGAGAAAATCAACCATCCGGCAGCTGTATTCTATGCAGTGCTTGACCGCGAGACGAATTGTGCGCTCGGCATGTTCAGCCTAATGAGGATCGATCCGAAGAACGGTGTCGTGGAAGTAGGCAACGTCATTTTTTCTGATGCATTACGAAGAACGCGCATAGCAACGGAAGCGCATGAACTGCTCGCTTCGTATGTGTTTGAAGAACTTGGCTACCGGCGCTACGAATGGAAGTGCGATGCCTTAAACAAACCTTCCTTCCGCGCGGCGGAGCGACTTGGCTTCACGTATGAAGGGACATTCCGCCATGCGGTAGTGTATAAAGGCCGCTCGCGTGATACTGCTTGGTTCTCGATGCTTGCGGAGGAATGGCCTGACAGGAAAAGAGTTTTCATAAAGTGGCTTGCGAGAGACAATTTCGATGATCAAGGTATGCAGCTGAAAAGTCTCGCGGAGTATAGAGAAGAGGAAAAGTGAAACGGTTTGTTAAAGCAATAAGCCCGACCATTGCAAATATCTTCTTTTCTGTTCATACTAGTAGATAGAGGAAAGTGAGGAGGATACATAATGAAGATAGGTGTAGCGATCGACGGATCACAAAATGCGCTACGTGCGGTAGAGCATGCGGTGCACGTAGCGGGAATGGTTCCCGAGCCGGAACTGAAGATTATTTATGTGGTGGATTTCAACACGGCGAATGACGAACGTGCAAGCAAAGAAGGCAGGGAAGTAATCCGGCATCGCGTGACGAAGCCGGCAATGGAACTAGCCGGGCAGTCACAAGTAAACATAGAGCTTATTGTATTTGAAGGAGACCCCGCGCAGAAAATTGTGCAGTATGCGGATGCAACGCCACTCGATCATTTAGTCATCGGAAGCCGCGGCTTGAACGTCGTGCAGGAAATGATGCTCGGCAGCGTCAGCCATAAAGTGATCAAAGAAGCAAGATGTCCGGTGACGGTCGTTAAATAAGTGAATCCTCCGCCACTAGCGGGGGATTTTTTTATTTATACAGCAACTGTAGAATCTATAAAGATAAACTTAATAAGAAGGGAATAAGCTCGGAACAATAAAAAATCATTCCGGAACTTACTATTTTTAAAAAATCGCATAAACTTGAGTACATGTGAATCGAATTAATTAATACTCGACAGTCTCTTCTGCCTCTATATGAAGGTGCGGTCCGATCTGTTCGACGACGACTAGAATGCCGAATTGGACTCTCCCGTCTAATGGATCGTCGGGAGTCCACATCCTACTCGGAAATCTCACCCAGAAGTTACCCGCTTTCTTCGGAGTGATACGAAACGTATTCGTCCCGTTCATTCTCTTAACTGTGGCAATTTTTTCATATCCATTCGGCAAAATCGGCTCGCCGAGGTTCTTGTTGCCTTCATCTACCGTAACGTCCATGTAATGATGGTTTATTACATGTGAAGACACGGTATAAAATGATTGGGACTCATCCAGTACGGAATGAATGCTGTAAAGTGTCTCTGTCCCATCAGCATACCGCACAGTAGCTATGAAGTCGCCGTCTAGATCGATCTGGACGACGTGACAATATTGCTTAATGGGATTCGTACAGCTGTTGAACGACATATTACCGTTGACCGTTTTGCCCTCGACTGTCTTCAATGAAATCGAATTTGCTCCAATTGATGGACGGTCTTCCTTTTTTATTTCATCCTTCATCCATAATTCTAACGGAACGGCAAAGGGTCCGTTAGCTTCATCCAGTAGAACTTGGAAGGCACCGTTCACTTTTTTTACCTGCACCGTATAATTTTTATGCGCTTTTTCATCTACAGAAAAACTCAACGTAGCGGTTCCTTCTTTTTTCGGTACGAGGTGAAGTACCATATCCGTTTCGTAGAGAGTGTTCTTTTTATAGTGCGTAATGGCGTCTAGAACATCTGGAGCTGTTGTACTTACATTTGTAATCTCATGACCACCATAGTCCTCCGGATGCAACACCTTGATTTCTGCTTTCACTTCTTCGGAAGCTTTCAATAACTTTGCGGCCTGTCCGCGTGTTACTGGGGCATTCGGGCTGTATGTGGTCGGTGTTGTACCTGTTGTTAGATTGAGCTGATAGAGACTGTAAACACCCGCCCTATGGCTATTTCTGTAATTAAGATCTTTGAAACTGTTCGTGTAATCAGGATTCCAAGGCTCTTTATACAGAGGCAATTCAAATGCCTTGATTAGAATGGAAGCCATCTGTCCCCGGGTGATGTTGTCGTTCGGTCCGAAGCGTCCGTCGCCATACCCATTAATGACACCTTTTTCTGATAAGGCGGCGATTGCTTTATAATAACCGTTTGCTGTCGAGACATCTTTAAATCCAGGGTTAGTGACAGTAGTCATATCAAGCTTTGTCATTTTCGCGATAATCGCAGCTGCTTGTCCGCGAGTAATGGATTCACCTGGTTTGAATGTGCCATCGGGATAGCCTCCAATGATATTGCGCTCCGCTAAATGATTCACCGCTTCCGCAAAGTGTTTAGTCGATGGCACATCGGAAAACCGTTGATCCTCCGCGGCGTTACCTGATAAAGGAAGACTGAGTCCAAGTAAAGCTGCGCCTAGTATCGATAGTATTTTCCTCATTTGATCCGATCCTTTCTATTCGTATATTCTTAGATCACTGTACAGACAGAAAAATCAGGAAAAAGTTTCATGGATAGTATAGTTATTTTCTATTGAATGGATGGCTAAAACGTGTTTACTTTTATGGCGAATCGAAACCTTATCATATGTAAGCTACTTGGGTGAGAGACAATCTTAAATGATTCACGGACAGGTACTGTTTCAAAAATCCTGATACCTTCATTCGACAGAACTTTCTATGTTTGCAGTGACTTTCTAGTTAAAAAGATATATGCTGAAAGAAACGAATTATTAACAGTATATTGGGAAGGAGTCTGAATCAATGGAACTGTTTTTCGATACGCTTCGCATAATCTTGACCGACAAGGCCTACTGGTTCCTCGCTATTATGATCGCTCTTAGCGCTATTGTTAAACTCCAGCTACCGAAAATACGCGGTGCTAGTGGAGAGCGCATCGTCCGGCGTAGGCTGAATAAGCTTGGGGACGAATACCGTAGCTATCACGACCTTTATATTCATGACCAACAGTTTGGCTTGACGCAGGTAGACCATATCGTCGTCTCCAAATTTGGCGTGCACGTCATCGAAACGAAGAACTACACTGGCTGGATCTTCGGTAGCGAACATCAGAAATATTGGACGCAGACGATTTATAAAAATAAACAGAAGTTCTACAACCCGATTCGGCAGAACTATGGTCACGTCGAAGCGCTCAAAAGTCACCTCAACATGATTGCCTTGCCTGCATATTCTATTATCGCCTTTTCGAGTAAGGCTGAATTTAAATTCAAGGAGCCGTTCCACTCGGCAGAAGTTATACACTACCGCAAACTTGTAAAAACGATTAAGCAAGACGACAGGCAACGGCTCACCGATCACGAAAGGAAACGCATTATTTCTAGCCTAGACGAACTCGATCAATTACCGAAAAAGAAGAAGAAAGCGATACGGAAAATGCATTTGCGACAAGTGCGTGAGAAGCAGCAGGCAGCACGTATATAAAGCGATCTGTGATGTTACTTGTATAAAAAAAGAAATGTACAAACATTAATAAAATATTCGAAGACATGAGGGGAATATCAATGAAAATATATGATCAAATGAAACAAGTACTAGCTGGGAGAGAAGGGGAGATTATTAATGCGACAGAACTTCGCAGAAAGCTTCAGCTAGAATATGACACGAAGCCGGGCAGCATCATACTTTCGGACTTTTGCTATAACCGCTACAACTTTGGAGTGGGTTTTAACAAGCATCTTTTTGAATATTTGACTAGAAGTACATATAAATATTTAGGTGAAAATGCAAAGTATACAGGGTTAATCTATCATAAACCAAAAGGAACCGAACACGAGAATGTCGTTGGCGAATGGAAGAATGGCGAGCGAGTGATGTATAAAGATCCGAAGACAGGTTCTTTCTTTATCAGTCCTTCGCAGATCAGCCATCTATACGAAGAATACATACGTGTCCTTCACTTTGAATTGAACATCCTGTCTTGCCAACCGACTGAATTGCGTCATCTTATCGGACGGATTGGGGAACTATATTGTGCGATAGTGACAGAAGGACAACTTGCCCGTGAAGTAAATCAACATGGTTTCGACGTGATCAGCAATGGACGAAAAATCAGTGTCAAAACTACCGCTCAGCAAACAGCAGGTTTCATCACCTTTAACCGTAACACGTTCGAGACGTTTGACGACATTTTTATCGTCCAGTTCCGCGACAATGATTTTCATATTTTGTATCATGGAGCGAAGGAGCCAATTGAACAGGTCGCAAGGATATATAAGACGGCTTATGAAGTGGATTTGGAGAAAGTGAAGAGACTAGCTTCAGACACTAAGCCGTGAAACTAAGCATAAAAAGTATTTATTTGAGAAATAAAAATGAAAGTTTCATATATCTACTACAGTCAAAAAGTCGATCCCATGGAGGACGTCTTTTTGATGGGGCTATAGAGAAAAAGAGATAACAAGCTACTCGAAATCCTATCTTGAACAGAGTTAATCGATTTCATAGTATCCTGTAGAAAGAAGGGGATATATAGCATAGTCCTTTATTCAGAAGTATGGAAATCGAGTGGCAGGTTTCGTTGGTACAGACACTACTCCTTAACGAAATATACTAACGTCTAGAAAGGAGAAAAACTCTAATGAAAGAATGGGCACTAGTAATCGCAAAGACCGTCATAGACGGGATGTTAAACAGCAAAAGAGAGGAACCGTTGTTTAGCATTACGTGTATAAAGTGTGGTTGTAGTAGAGAGCTAGAATATTATTTTTCTAAAATGAGTGGAGATATAGAAATTTTCAACGAAAAAGATATGTTATCTGATGACAAAGGTGATGTTGTCGTATCTATTCACTGTACAAAATACGGCAATCACGTAAACAGCTCAGACTACTGAACCATCTACGTTTTTTCATGTCAAGCTTACACCTCACAATCATTCACTCCACTGCCTCAGCACACGCTGACATCCTTCGATAATATCCGGTGCTGTTACTCCGTAATGCGACTGAATATCCGCTTGTAGTTCAGCAGCTTCCGCATGTAAATAAGTGGCGGCGATCATAGCTTCTAGCGGTTCTGCGCCTTGTGCCAAAAATGAGGCGAGTATACCGGTTAAGACATCGCCTGATCCACCTTTTCCTAGGGCGTCACCACCGATAGGATTGATGTAGAGCGTTCCGTCGGGAGTTGCGAGTATGGAGCGATGGCCTTTAAGTAATAAATAGACACGATGCTCTGTTGCGAATTGTTTAGCGATTTCCAGCCTATTCGCTTCTACTTGTGTAACGGTAGTTTGTAGCAGCATAGCCATTTCTCCCGGATGTGGGGTGAGCACTACGGGTCCTTTGTAGGTGCGAAGTAAATCGAGTAGGTTTCGTGCTATATATAACCCATCCGCGTCCAGCACTAACGGTTGTCCACTCAAAGAATCCAAGAGATGTTGCATCCATAGTTCACCGCCAGCAAACCGGCTAAGACCTGGGCCGACAGCGCATACGTCATATGTTTCGAGTTGCTTTTTAGTGTACGTTTGGACGGCTAGGTGGCCATCGACTTCTTCCATTGGCCAAAATAATGCTGTCGGCAATTGGGTGGCGGCCATCGGATAAACGGTCTCGGGTATACCGAGTGTGACGAGTCCTGCCCCAGCGTGTAATGCAGCTTTGGCGCTGAAGATTGGTGCGCCAACGTATGGCTTGGAGCCACCGATGACAAGGACATGACCAAATGTTCCTTTATGACCGTGTCTAGGTCGTTTTGGCACGCTTGCTTTGGCGAGTTCAGCAGTTATGACGTGTGGTAATTCCAATGAAAGCTCATGCGCAATCGAAGGAGGGACAGAAATATCTACAGCTTGCCATTGCCCTATATGTTGCGATCCTTGTTGCAGAAAGAATCCTTGCTTCGGCGCAACGAAAGTAATCGTTTGATGGGCACAAACTGCGATGTCATCTACGGCGCCTGTATCGCTGTTCACTCCTGAAGGAATATCGACTGCGACGGTGATTTTTTCAGCTTCATTGATAAGTGTAATGATTGAGCGAATCGGCTCACGTATTTCACCTCTTGCACCTGTTCCAAGAAGTGCATCTACGATAATAGATGAATTATTCACTAGTGTTCGTATGGTCTCTGGCGTCGCATCCTTCGCATAAAGAATCGGTAGTTGACGATTAGTATAGACGTCAAAATGAATTCTCGCGTCTCCTTTTACATGGCTTGGATCAGTCGCTAAAAAAAGAGTGCATGTATGACCTAGATCTTGCAATCTTCTCGCAATAACAAATCCATCGCCACCGTTATTGCCGCTACCTGCGAAGACCACGAACGTTGTGTGTGGCGCAGCTAGCTTCAGTAATTCCTCTACCACTCTCGCTCCGGCATTTTCCATTAAGACCGCGCCAGGCAATCCCAATGTTTCTATCGTATAGTGATCCATTTTCTGCATATCTTCTCGACCTGCTGCGAACATCGATCTCACTCCTTACTAACCGTTTACAGACAAATGTTTATCGTGACATAGTGTCTTTGTAGATACGTGACAATTACAACTTCTGTAGAGGAAGTCCCAATTTTTTCAGCTGCTCGATCATAGCTTTTTTTTCATTACGATCTAATCCCGAAAAGATATCTTTAATATCCTGTGTATGTGTAGGGAATACTTCGTCCATTAAAGTTCTACCCGCCTCGGTAATGACCGCAAACGTCACCCGTCGGTCATGTGGACATGGTTGTCGTTCAAGGTATTTTTTCTTTTCTAACTTATCGACTACATACGTAATACTACTGCTGGCTATTAAGATTTTTTCGCCAATTTTTTGTATTGGTTGATCTCCTTTATTATAAATCAACTCAAGAACTGCAAATTCAGTAGGGTTTAATCCTAATTTTTTAATATCTTCTTCTACACGTTTTTTTATAGAGTTGACAGCACGGCTCAATACAACGAATAATTTTAAAGACAATTCCTCATCGGTTTGACTATCTTTCATCTAGAAATTCACACCTTTTTATTATCTCGAATTCGAGGCAATTATACGTTTGCTTTTTACACTTGTCAACATTTCCAATGATTATTCTATTTACTTTATAAGCGGAAAGAATAACAAATGAAAAATTGTAGTTGACGTGTCTCACTCATTCACATATACTTTTAATTAATATATCTCTAATCCGAGATAAAAAGATAGGAGAGAGTTATTATGACAAATTGGACAGTAGATCATTCACACTCAAGTATTGGTTTTTCTGTAAAGCATATGATGGTTTCAAAAGTAAAAGGCACGTTTGAAGAATACACAGCAACCGTAGAGGTAGCAGATTTGACCGATTTGACAAATGCAAATATTTCCTTTGTGATACAAGCTGCTTCCATTAATACAAAAGTAGCGGATCGTGACGATCATTTACGCAGTGCAGACTTTTTCGATATAGAAAACTATCCTGAGATCAAGTTCCAATCAAGGAACATCGTAAAAGACGGCGATGACTATAAAATTACAGGCGATCTCACGATTAAAGATGTAACAAAATCGATCACATTCGACGTTGAGTATAATGGCAAAGCGCTGAATCCGTGGGGGGTAGAAGTGTATGGTTTTGAAGGTTCCACCAAGCTGAATCGTGAAGAATTCGGTTTAACCTGGAATGCGGCGCTTGAAACAGGAGGTATTTTAGTAGGGAAAGATATTAAGATTGAACTGGAATTGGAATTGAATCCGGCACAGTAACCGAATAGGCTGGAATAGTACAACTTAACATACTTGTGTGAGAAATCGGTGGCAAAGTTTCTCGCGCAAGTATTTTTTGACGTAATCAGATTTTTTGAAACTAATCCAGTAATTTTCCGTCTATACGCTACATAAAAAATACTAACGTTTAGAAAGGATGAAAGAAATGAAGAAGTTAGTTGCAACAGTGGTTGCATTTATATTAGCTTGCAGTCTGCCGTTATCAGGGATTGCGGCTGAGAAGCAAATGTTTCCTGATGTACCACCGACAAAGCATTTTGCGGAAGCAGTGAATGATTTGGCCACACGTACGATTATAGGAGGCTATCCAGACGGCACGTTCAAACCGGGAAATTCGATTACGCGAGGACAAGCTGCTGCGATTATTGCGAAGATGATTGGTTTGGAGACTTGGAATGTCAAAGGACAGAAGTTTAAGGATGTACCGACTTCATATGGATTTTATAAAGCGATTGCGAAAATGGCAGAGGAAGGTATTATTGGTGGATATCCGGACGGTAGTTTCAGACCGGACGAGCCGATTAAGCGAAAAAATATGGCTGCGATTCTTGTGAAAGCATTTGATCTGCCACGTGATGGGAAAGTGAATAATCCGTTTAAAGGAGAAGTCGGTATTACACAGGATGTACTAATCATTTACAAGCTTGGTATTACTTCAGGTACAACTCCTACTACATTTAGTCCAAATGCGCCAATTACGAGAGGGCAAGCTGCGAAAATGTTAGTGGCGACAGAGAAGGTACGAGTGACAAATGGTGTGACGTTGAAAGCAGGCGATTTAGGCTGGGATGCGATTACTGCAGTTATCGATGATCAAGTGAATCCGAGCGTGTTTCGCGCAGTAAGAGTAGCAGGGAAAAAAGATACGCTCAGTCAAGTGCAGTTACTGCCACTCAAGGAGGGTACGGGTGGAGTCGTCATTTGGGGAAAAGACAAAGATTTAACTGATAAGTATCAAAAGTATTATCTTCATGTAAAAAAAGTGAGCGGCGAACTCCGTTTGACGTTAGAGAAGACGAATGATACGTTGCCAGCAGTGGTAAAGCTAAATACAAAATATAAATTTGTGAAACATATATCTCTCGCTACGATAGATGGTGAGATAGTCTCTGATAATGTCAAGGTGGATGGGATCGAATACAATTTTACGAATATAAAAGTTGAAAAACCTGGTGAGTATATCGCGTCCGTCCGTTTTGATACTGGAGAAGAAACGAGATACAGTGTAACAGTCTTTGAAAGTGAAGATAGCTTTTTATATGATGGATATGCTGCGGAAATAGGACCAGTGACTAACGAGTAATTGAATAAAGGTATCTGTGGGAGGAACCAGCATGAATGTTTCTCACATAGGTACCTTTTTTACGTGATGTATCCTATCGTAGGATTCTGAATTGTGTTGAAATGAGATTCATCTTATAATAAATGTTCATAGACGTTTTTTTAAGGTGCTTGTCAAAAAGTAGAGGAGCTAAGATCATGACGAATAGAGAAATTATTATTGAAATTGATAAAGTCACATCAGGTAAGAAGAATGTGATTTCATTTGAACGGAAAGGGAATCAGATTGACCGAGCGCCTTTGAAACTAAAAAAGCAATCGGTGTCATCGAAGTATAAATATAGTCATCATTTCGATAAGGATGATTTACAGAAGATACATCAGGTCTTTCCTTCGATTTATCCACATCCGTATGATTATGAAATAGAAGCATGGGGAGAACGGATGAAGAAAGCGTTTCGTGAGTTAATCGAGACGGGGCAGTTTGATAAGACATATGACCTTGAAGACGGCCCAGTTACGGTGAAGTATGTGTGGGTGACGAAGTAGGCTCATTGCAGGAGTTTCTCGTAATGGCCGTTTACTTCCGAGCACGTCAGACGAACCGTGACAAGAGCGAGATTTGTTGCTATTGCTCGGCAAACCCGAACAGATTGAGGCAGTGAAATCTAATCGATAACTGCAAAGTATACTACAAATAACATACGATATAATCAAGCGACTCTCTTTTACGGAGGAAGGTGCGCTTTTTCACTTTACAAACGAACATACATTCTTTATACTGGAATTAAGGGGGAACAAACGTGCGTAAACTATTAGAGAAGTCACGAAAGTATGAGGAAGTTATCGAGTTAATGTATATGGACAAAGGGGGAACGATTAGCAAACGAAAAGTAAAAGTCTTGCATATCCATTCGGAAATTTTTGTAGCGTATTGTTTTTTACGCAAAGCGAAGCGTACTTTCATCATTGACCATGTGTTAGCTGCCGTCCCCATCATTCATAAAGAAAAGACAGTCGTTTAACGAGTGCCCATATAAAAAAAGGCACCTGAAAAGGTACCTGTTGTATTAACACTCAATACCAGCAATCCCAAACCCGCCAGGTCCAGAATGTGTCGAAATCATTGCACCTGCTTCAATCCAAACTCTGTTTTCGAAACCGTTGTCTTTTGCAATTTCATCGATCCGTTGTTTGATCGTTTCACTTAGTCCTATTGAGTACATGAAATAAATTTGCTGTTTGTCGATCGTATATTGCTGTAAGTAGTCGTGAAATAGAATTTCCGCTACTTTGTTCATGTTGCCACGGTATTTTTTAGTGGACATAAGTTTACCTTCTACAAGTTCGATACACGGTTTGATTTTTAACAATGCACCTCCGAGGTATGCCATATTACTAACTCGTCCGCCAGCGCGTAGAAAGTCTAAGCTTCCTGGGAGAAATGCAAGCCTCGTCTTAGGAATGACAGCCTCAATTTTTTCGAGAAATTGAACCGGTTCTAGCATAGGTTCGTTTTCCAACAGCGCAACTGCGTACATGACGATAGCAGTCAATCCGCCAGTGACGTTTAATGCGTCGAGTAAATGGATGTCTTCCATATCTTCCGTTGCCAATACTGCATTTTGAAAAGAGACAGACGCTTTAGATGTATAGCCAATATGAACGATCGTACAATCCGGAAAGTCCGTTCTGATCTTCTTGAAAAACTCTTGATACTCATGAACGTTCGTAGCAGAAGTAGAAGGAATCTTTTTCGTTCGATCATAGTATGCATAAATGTCCTCTACCGGTAATTGACCATCCAAATAATCTTGACCTTCCATAATGACATGCATCGGTACTACATATATACCATGCTTTCTCGCTAAAGAATCTGGTAAATCCGCACCACTTTCAGTCGTTAACACTATCCTCGTCACATGATCGCCTCCCATTTACACTGCTGTGGGCAATGTATTCCACTTCCTTCACTATACATGAAAACGAAGCGACGTCTACGGGAACTTCTGAATAGGCTGAGCGTTTTGGGCTATATAGTGCAGTCAGTTGGAACAAAAAAGAATCGTAGAACAGTCGATAGATCACGCTTCATTCCATTCATTACACATTACTTATTCGCATAATATTGTCGATGCAATTCGTGCACTTGCTCGACGAGTTCAGGAACCGGACCTACCACTCGTGCATCACGAATAACTTCCTCGATCGGCAACGTTTCAACATTCGACGGGCCAATTCCCAATTCTTTCATCCACTCCGCCGTTTGTTTCGACGAACTCACATAGACAATCTTGCCCAACCCGACAAGACCATGCGCGGCGGCACACATTGGACAATGTTCGCCCGATGTATACACTGTGGCATTCGCTCGCTCATCGGCAGTCATATGATCCGCAGCCCAACGTGCCAATGCGAATTCTGGATGTTGTGTAGGATCGCCATTTCCTATACGGTTCCGGTCTTCCGCTAGTACATGGCCTTCAGCTGAAACGAGAACCGAACCATACGGCTGATCTCCATTGTCTAATGCGATTTTTGCCAAATCGATACTTCGTTGCAAGTGTTGTAACTCTGATTCAGTGAACATGTAAATAACCTCCTATTTTCTCACTACCTATTCTATACCCTGACTCGCTAGAGAATATCAAGAGAGTTTACTTTCAGTGTGATTTATCTACTGTGTGTCGTCTTATTTTTGAAAGATAGAGGTGAGTATGAATGAAAAATAGTAAGTAAGATGGGTTGTTCTTTCGAATTGTTTTTTAAGAAGTGAAATGTTTTCTATAAAAAATTATGAGCATCAGATGGAATCTTCGCTACGTATGGAAAACGTATGTATCGTGTGATTTGAACGCATCGAAGTTTTGCGGAATTTTTTCACTTCATAAACTTTCCCTTTGATTTCATACGCGAATACGTATAAAATAAACTTCTGTAGTAGTTTAACGTACAGTAGAAGTACGAATGAATAGATAGAATATACGTTGTAGCGGAGGGTCTTTATGAATTATAAAATTAGTAATAAACCAGTGTTCGAACAAGCGCAATTGCGTTCAGTGGCAGATGTGGAACTTACGGAAGAACAGCTTCAGCATGGTATGTTGTTAGCGACTTCTAAAGAAGATGCTACGCTCGCACTGTATTTGGTTGAGGTAGATGGACAGAAGAAGTTCGAGGTGCGTTGGGATGATTCCGAAGAATTGTTCACGGGCTGGTATTCGGCATGGGATAATTTCAATTGGTGCTTATCTATCGTAGGTGAATGATTGGACAGTATATACAGTTGGAGAACTTCGTTAGGTGAACTAGCGGAGTTTTTTTGTATGGAAGTGTGAAGCACTTAGATACTAAGAAAAAAGAGTTCCCGAACATTTCCTTTTACATATGCTATGACATAGGTATTGATAGCAAGATGGGAAGGAGAGAGGACGTATGGTGATGATCCCGCAACAATTGCGCCGAGGCGATACGGTGGGGATTGTGACGCTTGGCAGTCCGTTAGCAGCGAATCGCATAACGGCAGGGATTCGGATGTTACAGAGTATGGGCTATAAAGTAGTGGTCGGTGAACATGTTTATTCGGCCAATGGGTTTTTGGCGGCGACTCCACAGCAGATGGCTTCTGATTTGATGAAAATGTTTAAGAATCCCGAAGTGAAATGGATTTTACCTGCTCGTGGCGGGGTTGGAGTGGCGAGTATTTTGCCTTTTCTTGATTTTAACATAATTAAGAAAAATCCTAAAATTATTTCGGGATATAGTGATATTACGGTTCTATTGAATGCATTGTTTGAATATGGCGATCTCATCAGTTTTCAAAGTTTACTGTTGCTGGATTTTAATCCTCAAACCCCTGCCTATAACTTTAATCAATTTTTTACTGCAACATCGACTGTGACGGCACCTTGGCAACTGCTGAACCCACCGGAAGTGCCGATGATCGGTGTCGTTCCTGGAAATGTCACAGGTCAGATTGTCGGTGGGAATCTCACGTCATTTGTCGGGACGTTAGGTACGCCGTATGAAATCAATACAGAAGGCAGGATTCTTCTTTTAGAAGAAACGCATGAGCCGATCAATACAGTGTATCGGTATATCAATCATTTGGCGCTGGCAGGAAAATTTGATGATTGTATCGGCATAATAATGGGGCAATGTACGAATTGTGACCCTGCATACGGCAAGAGT
This sequence comes from Sporosarcina sp. PTS2304, assembly GCF_003351785.1. GTDB lineage: Bacteria > Bacillota > Bacilli > Bacillales_A > Planococcaceae > Sporosarcina. The sequence goes on along the minus strand of NZ_CP031230.1, from coordinate 1,791,581 downwards.
TATGTGGATTTGATCAATGAATTCATCGTCCCTTTAGGAAAACCGTTACTGACAAATGTGGCGACTGCGCATGATTATTTTAAAATGACGATTCCTATTGGAGCACGTGTAACTATGGATACGGTGAAACGTACATTGACTGTGAGGGAGCCTGTCGTTAAAGTGTAGTCGTGACGAAATTTAATTCTATACACAGTGGCTAGTGAGGGAGTATACTGGAAACAGCAGTACGTCTAACAGAATAGTAGGTGAAGTAGATGGGAAAATATCAATTGGATTCTAAAGGCAAAGCGGCTGTCGCGAAGTATCATGAGAAAAACAAGCCCGCCCAATTTGATAAAAAGCAACAGCTAGAAAAGATACGAGAAGCGTATTTGAAGAAAAAGCAAGAACAAGCGGATAAATAAAATGAAAACATAGGAAGGGGAGACTCTTTTTATGTTTTTTTGATTGAAGAATAGTCGTGTGGAACTCATCTGATTCCTGAGCGGATCGAACAAAAAAAGGCAAACCGTAGTCTGCCCGCTACTGTGGTTATGGATAATACGCTGGCCACGTGCGCCAGTAGTTATTTGCCGCAGCAATCGTTTGGAAATGAGTTGAAATCACGTGTGAAGCGGCTATTAAACTTGAAGCATCTCTTGAATAGACGGGACGCAATACTTTTCTAATCTCTTCTGACGGTTGAATAAGTTCGATTCCTTTTTGAGCAAGTTTTACGGCTAGTGCGTATCCTTCTTCAGGAGTTCTTGTCACGAGAGATTGCAGTGGCTTATTTGGCATGCAAGTCACTTCCTTTTCTACAGTATTCTCTCCATACATATGTGTGTGTTGAAAGTATATGTATGAAGGAAAAACTATATAAAAAGAGTGGATCAGGTAAAATGCCTGATCCACTCTTTTTTTATGTTATTGTTGCATTTTACCTGCAGTGTATCCACCGTCTACCGCAAGTGTGACACCGCTAATCGATTTTGCAAGGTCTGAACAGAGGAAGACGACTGCATTGGCTTGTTCTTCTGCAGTAGACATTCTGCCGGCTGGAAGAGAATCGAGTACGCCTTGGTATTGTTCTGGAGATGTCTTTGCCCAACTTTCGATTGCCGGAGTAATTGTAGCTCCTGGCGCGATAGAGTTGATCGTGATACCTTGTTGACCGTATTCTAGTGCTACTGATTTAGTTAAGCCAGCAATTGCGTGTTTGGACGCTGTGTACGGTGCCATGTTTGGTGAACCTTCGATACCAGCACCCGATGCAGTATTGACAATAGCGCCACCACCAGTTTTCAACATCGCATTAACTTCGTGTTTAATGCAGTAAAATGTTCCGTACAAATTGACTTTCAGTGTAATATCCCAGTCTTTGGAATCCATTTCACCAATTGGTTTTAGTCCTTTGTTGATGCCTGCATTGTTATGCGCAAAGTCGAGCTTACCAAAAGTTTCAACAGTTTTATTAACGAGTTCGATGACTTGTTCTTCATTGCTTACGTCACATTTGAAGAACGCTGCTTCTCCACCTGCATCTTGAATTATTTGTACGGTTTCTTGACCAGCAGCATCGCTAACGTCAGAAATCATCACTTTAGCACCCGCTTTTGCTAGTGCAAGTGCAGTAGCTCTCCCAATACCCGAACCCGATCCTGTTACTAATCCTGCTTTTCCTTCCATCATTCCTGTCATGAAAAACACTCCTTTTTTATAGGTGGTACGATAAATGTAGATGAAAATTTGTTTACCCTTTGCGTGCTATGTGGATAGACCATTGAACAATATACGACTAAATAAACTATAAATCAATTAAATAGTTTAACGTCAAACATCTTAGCTCATAAGGTCTTCCTCACCCTTTTTAAATGTACCCTTTTTTGTAACTTTTCAATCACATCGCCGTCTACTGCAATAGAAAGAGAGGCGAAGCTATATGAAGAAAATACTATTTTCAATTTTTCTTTGTGTTGCATTGTTGGTAGGAGGGTGTGGAACGTCAGGCGGAGGAAAGTCTAGTTCCCAAGACCAGTGGCAGACGATCAAAGAAATCGATGGACGTGAAATACTAGCGGAATTAGATCAGACGGTGGATGAATCACCGATACGTGATCGAGCTGCACAACAACAATTGGAAACTCCTGATTATACAGAAGGTCATTTAGGGGAGCCATCGAAGGAATTGGAAGAAGATGTGGCAGTGCAGGCAATTGAAGGTCCGATTGCGATCAAAACAGTAGAAGATGTGTATGGCGGCAACGAAGCCTTTGATCGTGAAGGTGTGCTATTCCTGGAAAATCAAACGTATGATGCGAATCAGTCGGGGGTGTGGATTGGTGTGAAACATCCTGACGAGCGACTACAAAAAGTGATTGATTCACTACAAGCGAAAGTGGATGCGGGAGAAATTCTAGCAGAACCGATTTTCTTTTTCCGTAGCCCACATACGCAACACGAACTGTATGCAGTACAAGATGAAGTAGCGACGGTGCTAAAGAATATGCAACAGAAACGGGGTTCGTATTCATTAGCAGTCAATACGATCACGGGTGTCGTGGAAATAGGACATGACTTCTTAAGTGAATCGCAACAGAAAGAACTAGAAAAACAGTTTCCTGACTTCACATTCGACTTCGAACAAGAAGGAAATATGGTCGCGTCGCCAGGAATGTCTGCCATCATTCATCCTGACGAAGAGAAGACAGAGACACCTATGAAAGAGGGCGGTTTCATCATGGATGTCTCGGACGGCACTATTTTTGTTGCAGGTGGAACAGAAGGTGCTGTCTACTATTCATTTGGTGAAGCGCATTTGCTGAAGGTGGGGCAACGTGTTCATGTGGAAGCTTCCGGTGCTATTTTGGAATCCTACCCTGGGCAAGGGGCAGCAAAATTTGTGGAAATTTTGCCAGATTATCAACCGGCCACTGCCGTACTTTCTGAATCCGAGGCTATAGCAAAGGCGATTGAAGAGAAAACCCTGGAGTATTTTACTTTTAATGAAATAAAAGATATTCGATTTGATGCGGATCAAAAGACGTGGGTTATACGAGTAGAAGATGGTAACGAAGAATTGATAATAGAAGACCAATAAGTGAAAAGTGCCCCCACTTACAAGGATTTCTTGTATCGGCGGCATTTTTTTGTTGAAGTAGATTGTTTGTCCAATTGCACTGTAACTTCCTTCATATACTAAGTATAAGGCTGGCCGGCATACAAATTGCAAGGGAGGGAATAGCCGTGTGTTGTGGAAATAACAGAAGACCGGACCGTGTACAATTAGTTTGTGAATGCCGTGAAGTAAGATCTGAACGAGAAGGAGGCCGTTGTCACCATCATCGAGATCATAGACACCATTGCCACCGTAGACAGGAATGTAGACATCATTGCAGAAGATGCTGCAGACGCTGGAACTTTTTCTGGTAAGTAGCCGATCATTTAGGTAGAAAATGTATGAAGAGAGAGCTGTCTTCATACATTTTTTGTTAGAACAGGCTTAGTATTTGAAGGAAGGGGTACATATACAGTTCAATAGTCTTTATTATACATATAGTACATAGTATATAAATATTTCGGAAAGAAGGTAATGGCTTTGAGTAACACGGTTTGTGTCATTGGTGCAGGGATTGGGGGGTTGATGGCGGGTGCTTTGTTGGCTAAGGAAGGATATGGAGTGACGATTTTAGAGAAAGCGACAAGAGTAGGAGGTTCAGCTGGTTCCTATATAAGAAAAGGACATTTGTTTCCAACGGGGGCAACGATTGCGTTTGGCCTGGAGGAGAATGGGTTGTTGCATAATTTGTTTGATTCGCTTGATATGAAGATCGCGTTTGACTGGCTGGATCACCCGATGGATGTTGTCATGGAAGATCGGAAGATTTCATTGTATCAAGACCGCGCGATGTGGAAAGAAGAACTCGGACGGGTTTTTTTCGAGAGGAAAGATGATGTGTTGGCGTTCTGGCAGCGGTTGGAACAGCTCAGTGAAGCGGTATTTGGCGTGACATCTTCTGGTGTGTCACTGCCGATACAGAAAATGTACGATGTCGGGAAATTGCCGAAGCATGCGCTCTTTCACGCAGGAAGTATGCTACGTCTTGCGCGCCATGCCACGCATACCGTAGAAGACTTGTTGCGAAAGTATTCATTGGAGTCGTATGAACCGTTCCGTCAGTTCTTGGATGCCCAATTGCTTGATGCGGCACAGACAGACTGTACGAAAGCTGCGTTGTTGCCGTCCAGCTTGGCATTGACGATTTACGGCAGAGGGAGCTTTTATGTGGATAAAGGCATGTCGCAATTGAGTGAAGCATTGGCACAGCGAATTGTGGAACTTGGTGGCGAAGTGGTTCTTGCTTCGCCTGTGAAAGAAATAGTACATAAGGAAAAGAAGTGGCATGTAGCGAGTAAGAAGCGCAACGAGGCGTTTGATATCGTCATCAATAATAGCGGTGTTTCATTCGGGCCGCGTACGAGCCATTCTGAAGTAAAAGAGTTTTCGTGGGGGGCATTTCGCATTGATGCATTATTGGATGCGTCGATTGTCGAGGAGCAGTTGCAGTGCAAACGGCTTCCATTCGCCCTTCAAATCGTACCCGAGCAGCATATGGTATTTGACGGCCACGGACCTGTGTATGCCACGTTCCAGCCTTCTTACAACCGCCGGAACGAACGGGTGGAAGGGGAAGTGATGTTGACGTGTTCCATCCATGCGGATCCTGAGCGCTGGGGATATCTTTCGAAAGATGCATATGAAGAACGCAAGGAGGAATTAGCGGAAACGATGCTAGGTGAAATTGAAAGGGTTCTTACGATAGAAAAATATATACGGTACTCGGAAGCAGGCACGCCTGAAACGTATAAGACTTTTATCGGCAAATCAAGTGTCGGCGGCTTTCCGTTGACTGTGAAAAACGCTATTTTGCGTCCGAAAAGCATTCGTTCGCCGTTGCCAAGGCTGTATATAGCAGGGGAACAATCATTTCCAGGCCCGGGTACGCTCTCATCAGCACTAAGCGGTTTCCATGTAGCACGTGCGATTCGGAAAGAGTATCCGCTCAAGTAAGAGGTTACGATTGTATTTGCTTATTTTGAGTTCGTGGGAAAATCGTTTATACTAGATAGGGCGGAACGAATATACGTTCTTTTTTCGTCCGTACATTAGCAACTAGAGAGGTCTACATATGAAAGGCACTTCACATTTATTGATTGGTACAATCGTCGGTGCCGTTGCTGGCTATGCGGTGCATTCTGATGTGACAACCGCGTTGACCGGTGCGGCAGTCGGCGGAATTTCGGGTGTAGTTCCCGATCTGGATACGAATGGGCTGGCGAGTAATAGTATTACGCTAAGTAAAAAAGTGAGCAAATGGCTCATGGAAACTGCTGGAATCGTCATTTTATTGACGCTTTGCTATCAAGTGATGCAGCAAGGACTGAGTCACGATATTTATGTATATGGAGGCATCGGATTCCTTTTGCTTGTCGTATCCCGTCTTATTACGCAACGACATATGTTGACGATTACGGGAATTCTCGTTGTACTTCTTGGCTTTGTGCTTGGTCAGTCGCCAGGTATTTTGCTTGCGGGAGGTTATATTATCATCGCATCTTTTCTGCCTCATCGATCGTATACACATTCTTTAATCGGGGTGGGGTTTTATGCGGTGATTTTAACGCAACTCTATGCCCAGTGGCCAATTGACGGAATGGTGGCGGCTGGTCTAGCGGGCTACAGCAGTCATTTATTTGCAGATTTGAAGATACTTCCTGTGAATCGACGAGGAGTGAAGTGGTTTTTGCCGTTTTGGACGCGAGAGTTTTGAAGAGGGCCTGTCAGGGGAGTGTCGCTGGCGGGTTTTTTTGTTTGTTTTTTTGGGGGAAGAGTTCTATGAGCGGTTGCGCGGATTCTATGAGCGGTTGCGCAGTTTCTATGAGCGGTAGCGTGGTTCTATGAGCGGTTGCGTGGATTCTATGAGCGGTTGCGTGGTTCTATGAGCGGTAGCGTGGTTTCTATGAGTCAAGTCCTTGATCTTGTGTAAATTACTTATCCCCTATTGAATGTCACTTCACGGATAGTTCGATTTGCTGTTCCCGCAGGGAGGGGGTACCCCCTCCCTGCGGGAACAGTTTTGTTTTGACTTACCGTAGCGGGCTGCCTTTTTGTAGACGTTCATCCGCCTCCATCAGCACAGCACCGATCAGTCGAAAGGCAGACTGCTCATTTGGAAAAATGCGGATGACTTGTTCTCTTCTTCGCACTTCTTGATTTAAGCGTTCTAGGTGATTGGTAGAACTTGTATAGCGATGATAACGAGAAGGCTCATTTAAGAACTGCGTGGCCTCATCATAGCCTCCCTCAAGAATATCTAACGCTTTTTGAACACGTGGCTCTTTCGCATACTTCTCTACCAGCCGTTCTTTCGCTTCCCGAGCTCCTTCAAGATCAGCGCTCATAAAAATAGTGCGCACGTCCGCCATAAAGGATTTGGCCATTTTTTTCGGTAATGCTTTTAGTAGATTCCGCTTGAAATGGACAGTACATCGTTGCCAAGAAGTCCCGACAAACTCCTGGCTAATCGCCTTCTTGAGCCCCTCATGTGCATCCGAAATGACAAGGTCAGGAGATTGGAGTCCACGTCGCTTTAGACTCTGGAGGAACGACTGCCAAGCTTCGAAACTCTCTGCTTGATCAATTTTCAGACCCACCACTTCCCGGCGGTTGTCCGTGCTGATCGCCGTCGCGATATAAACTGCTTTGGAAACCACTTTTCGATTCTCACGGACTTTGATATACATGGCGTCCACATGCAAGTAACGATACGTCGTCACATTCAAAGGACGGCTGGCCCATTGGTTGACGATCGGATCGAGCTGGGCAGTCAGTGAAGATACGAAAGATTTAGAAACCGTTTCTCCGCATAATGTCTCGATAACATTCGTCACTTTCCTTGTGGAAACGCCACTGACCACCATCTCTAGCATGGAAAGCATAAACGCCTGGTCCACCCGTGCATATTTTTCAAAAACCGATGTCGAAAAACCACCTTCTCGTGTACGCGGAACTTTTAATTTCACGCGCCCGATAGTGATCATCAGTTCTCGTTCATAGTAGCCGTTGCGATAGTCACGTCGCTCAGCTACTCGTTCATATTTGGCCGTTTCCAAATACTCATCTCTTTCTTTTTCCATATACTCATTTAATATGAGAACGACAGCAGATTTCAGCACGTTGTCCAGATTAGAAGTCATCACCGCTTCTTTTAGTTCTTCCTCGTTTATGTTAAGATAATCAAATAGGGTCATCATCAATTCCTCCTCAATGTGATCGTGGTTGTGAACATTGTAACATAGGGAATTGATGTGGCTCTTTTTCTATTTACACAATTATATGGACTTTATCTTTCTATGAGCGGTAGCGCGGTTTCTATGAGCGGTAGCGCGGATTCTATGAGCGGTAGCGCGGTTTCTATGAGCGGTAGCGCGGTTTCTATGAGCGGTAGCGTGGTTCTATGAGCGGTAGCGTGGTTCTATGAGCGGTAGCGTGGTTTCTATGAGCGGTAGCGCGGATTCTATGAGCGGTTGCGTGGTTTCTATGAGCGGTAGCGTGGATTCTATGAGCGGTAGCGCGGTTTCTATGAGCGGTAGCGCGGATTCTATGAGCGGTAGCGCGGATTCTATGAGCGGTTGCGTGGATTCTATGAGCGAAGACATAAAAATCCTATTACTCTCCTATAAAATCATCTGCAATGAAACTCTTGAAAAATAAGATAAACGACCGATATATTAACAAACTAGTTAAATAATTTGATTGAGGAGGATGTTTTATGAAGATTACACCTAATCCAGCGAATTTTAGAATTCCCCAAACGCCAAAGCCAGCTACGGAGAAAGAAGAGGCTCCAAAGAAACATGAATCGGCTGCGAAACAACCCGTCGATCGATACACTCCGTCAGAAAATGTTCCGAAAGTGGGATATGACAAGCCGACGACTAAAGTTGATACTGCTTCGATTGAACGGTTAAAAGCGGAGAGTGAAAAAGCGCATGAGAATCTTCGGAATTTGGTTCGGCAGCTTCTAGAAAGGCAAGGCATTACGATGGAAGATGCGATGAGTGGAAAGAAAGAAGTCGTTGTCGATGAACAAGCGCGTTTGGATGCGCAGGCGGCGATCGGTGAAGGGGGAGAATCAAGCCCTGAAAATGTAAGTGATCGGATTGTTGACTTTGCGAAAGCGATTTCTGGCGGAGATAAGAGTAAATTTGAACTGCTAAAAGGTGCGATTGAAGATGGATTTGCGGCCGCAAAAAATGCGTTAGGTGGAACGTTGCCCGAAATTTCACAGAAAACATTTGATTTGGTAATGGAAAAGTTGAACCAGTGGAAAGATGAAGAGTAATTGATAGAGTACCTGTGTGATACGAAGGGTATCGTATTGCATAGGTCTTTTTATTTTGATAGTAGGAGGGAGTCCGTGGAGAAAACGGTTGTGAAGACAGCAGTTTATACGTTGATCAGTTCTTTTTTCATATTGTTTGCGGTCATTCCGAGGGAGAGCATGATTACTGATTTTGATGGGTATTCTTCTTATGAAGTGACTGCCTACGCAGATTATTTTTTTATGATTGCCTTGTACTCTGTTCGTATTACATTAATTGGTGTTTTAGGTACGATTGCACTATTGTATATGCTTAAATATGATAAAAATAGAGAGCAGTCTTAATGTTGATTTATTCATGTGAAAAGGATCTATACTGATTCGTTATTCGATGCGTAACTACTAAAACCCGCCAAGGAAATTATCGCTGGCGGGTAATTTTTACGATTGTTTGCATACATAAGCTTCAAGCCATTGTTCAGCTTGTGCTTTAGAAGTCACTTTGCCATCTAGTTGTTCTATTGCTAAGTGCCGCAAGATATTTGAAAATGCAGGACCCGGCTTTAACCCCAACTTCACTAAGTCTGCACCTGTTAAAAAGTGCTGGATGTGGCGGCGTTGTTCTAAATAGTCTAGCGCAGTAGTGTGCGAAGAGATAGCGTCCACTGCCAGCATAAATAAAATCGCTGAATCAGAATAGTCGCTTACTAGACGGTGGAAGTCGCCTGGTGTTTTGGCTTCTTTCCATTTCTCCTCTACATCCAACTCTTGTACTTCTTCTAGTAATTGTCGTCTGCTTTTCGTCAACGAAAATTTTTCTGCTGCGTATAAACTTTGATTGTAGTAAAACGGCAATAAAAAATATTCAAACCAATTTGGTTCGTCTTGTGCAGATTCACTGTGCAGCATGTGAAGACGATCGGCTGCGTCGACTGTTGGTTTCAGCTGTTTTTCATGGATGCCAAATTGTTGCCAGACGTGCAATTCGAATAAGCGGCGAACTACTTTTTGTGGTCTGCCTTCAGTAAACAAGCGCTTCATTTCTTCTATGATACGATGCGGTGTTAAATAAATCATTTTATCGATCGATTCCAGTGCCAGTTTTTCCGTATGTCCATCCATAGAAAATCCGAAGCGTTCTTCGAATCGAACCGCCCGGAAAATACGGGTAGGATCTTCGATGAAACTAATGTTGTGAAGAATTTTGATCTTTTGTTGTTGCAAGTCATGTTGTCCGCCAAACGGATCGATTAACTCTCCAAATGCTTCTTCGTTCAAGCGAATTGCCATGGCGTTGATTGTAAAGTCGCGGCGTAATAAATCATCGCCTAGTTTTGACGTTTCGACTTGTGGTAAGGCAGCTGGCTGTTCATAATATTCCAATCGTGAAGAAGTCATATCGATCGATAGTCCGGACGGGGTAGTCCATGTAGCGGTGCCGAAATTTTCATGTTCGAGCACTTCACCGCCTTGCAGTTCTTGCATCCGCTTGGCTAATTGAATGCCATTACCTTCTGCTACAATGTCAATATCATTATTCGGTTTACCAAGTAAAATGTCACGGACGATACCGCCGATTAAATAAACGGGCGTTTTCATCTCACTCGCCGCCTCCCCAATTGTGACTAGCAGTTTACAAATATCTTCTGGCAATTGCTGTGACATTTTTTTCGCTAATTGCTTTGCGGAGACATTTGTTTGTGATTTTTTCTCTTTCGCTACGTCACTATATAGTACTTCAATGATATTCGAGCGTGTGACGATCCCCACGATCTCTCCGTCCGCGATGACTGGCAAGCGCCCGATATTATGCTCAATTACTAGTTCTTGAATTTCTTCCAATGAAGTCGTCGGTTCAATCGTAATGATGTTAGTCGTCATATATGCTTTGACAGGAGCGTGACCGAGCCCGTGATGGTTGGCTTTATCGAGGTCACGTCTCGTAATCAGTCCGACCAGTTTGCCGTTCTCCACAATTGGATAGCCTGAATGTCCATAGCGATACATCCGCCTACCCGCTTCTTCAATCGTTGTATCCGGTGTAATAGTTTTCACAGGACTAGTCATCAGTTCGCTTGCGTTTACAGCAGGACGTAATAAAGAGTCAAGATTCTCGGTGATTTCTTGAAGAATAGCTTCTTTATCGCCTTTTTTCACTGTAGCAGAACCGGCATGTTTATGACCGCCGCCTCCTAGTTTTTTTAGAAGAGGCAATAATGTAAAGCGTTCTGAGTTGGCACGGCCGACGACGCATACGGTATTTTTCATTTTTACGACAGCAATAGCCGCGTCTGTTCCTTTCACTCCTAAAACTTTCGTCGTGACGAGTGCCAGCCCGTTGATAAAGCTATCCATTTCATGTGTGCTCACCGCTATTTCAAGACCGTCTACTTCGTGAATTTCCGTATGGGCAAGCAATTCATTTAATAATTCTTGTTGCTCTGTAGTGAGGGTTTGCTCCGAATAGCGTTGTACCATTTCCAAACTCATGCCCGTTTCAAGTAAATAACTCGCCATCTGTAAGTCGCGGACTGTTGTGTTGGCGTATGTAAAATTACCGGTATCTGTGTATAATCCAAGTCCGAATAAAGAAGCTTCAAATGAGGAAAGTTTCAAGTCGCGTTGTTGAATTTCTTCTAATAGTAACGTGACGGCAGCTCCAGTTCGTTCTACCGTTCCTTCATCGTATTGCACATCCTTTTCTGTCGGTTGATGATGATCATAGACAATAATCTTTATTTTGGAAGCGTCAAAATCTTTTGGCAGTGTACCGATTCTTGCTAAAGAAGCGACATCGACAATGATCATCTCTGTGACTTCTTCCCAGTGCACGCGGGCATTTGGGATGAAGTCAAACATGTCACGGTAAATATTTAAAAAGCGCTGTACACGGCTTTCTTGTTTATCTGATAGAACAAGCTGTGCGTCAGGATACAGTTTTTTTGCAGCAATCATAGAAGCGAGTGCATCAAAGTCTGTATTGACGTGTGATATAATGATTTGCACGTGAAGTACCTCCAATTTGATAAAGACACTTAGGACTAAAAAATACTAGATTTCTGTTTGGTAAATGTGAAACTTCTATTTTACTAGGTCAAGTGTATCATTCGAAGGGGGTGATTTCAATTGTCTATCTATCTATCTGTCTACTGTTTGTTCTGAGTAAATGGTTCGGACGAAAAGTGCGTGAAGATGTTGTAGACGAAACGTGAAATATAGTAAGGCAGGAAGGCTGTTATTTTTGAAAAATAAACAAGTATATGTCGTATTAATCGGAATTATGTTCATGTGGGGCATTAACGTCTCAGCGATTAAAGTGCTCGTCAATCAGTTTGATGTCATCACGATTACAGCGTTGCGAATTTTCGCAGCTTCTCTTTTCGTCTTTTTCCTTCTAGCTTGTATGAAATTAGTACGATTGCCTAGAAAAGAAGAATGGTTGCTTTTGCTCGGAGGAATGTTGACGAATGTCGTATTCCATCATTATTTCTTGGCAGATGGTTTGAGTAAAACGAGTGCTGCGAACGGTGGACTGATTTTGGGACTCGGTCCATTATTAACGGCGGTGCTGGCAGTAACGATTTTGAAAGAACAACTGACTGTCTTGCGGTTGATTGGATTTCTACTCGGGGGAGCGGGTGTCAGTTTCACGGTTCTTGCAGGAAGTGGAAAATTAGGTGCCGCATCAATTGGTGATATAGAAGTATTCCTGTCGATTTTATCGCAAGCTTTAAGTTTTCTTATTATAAAGAAAGCCTCACAAACAATGGACGCTCGCTTAATGACAGGCTATATGCTGTTGATGGGGTCAGTCGTATTGATGGTCGTGGCTGTGATAAAAGAACCTACTGGTTTTCAAACGTTAAGCGAAGGTCCTTGGTCAATCTGGCTTGTGTTCGCTTTTTCCGCACTACTCGCGACTGCAGTCGGGCATATGTTGTACAATTCATCGATTAAAAAGATCGGTGCAGCAAGTGCTTCTATTTTCCTGAATTTCAATACTTTTTTTGCGTTGATTGGCGCGGGACTCTTCTTGGGGGAGAAAATTCTGTTAGCGCATTTTGTCGGATTTGTATTGATCGTGATGGGCGTGTCGCTCGGTTCGGGTGCAATTGAGACGTATTGGCGTGGACGGAAAGTGAAACAAAGTGGATTACGGTGAATACAGGGAGTTCTAAGAGAGTGATTGCTAAGTAATAGTATTGGAAATTCATCGGGATACTAGATTGTTTTATCATACGAAGAAGTTGCTAAAAAACCGCTAGAAATGGCCCTTGCAGGAAGAGGAGGTACATTTTTGGTGGTTTTTACTTTTTACATGTGCATCTACCTATATAAATGGTATGTAGAGGAAACGCTCATCCAGTAAGTATTCTGTTACTAGAATCATACCACGCACTGCGATCGGGACAAGAGAATCCGTTATATGATACCTTTTATATAGAGACGTAGCCGATTGGAAACTAAAAAACAGCGTGAAAGGAGGAATCGTCATGAAAAGTTATATCGTCATGCAAGGACGTACATACGAAGAAGAAAAAACAATGGGAATCCTTTGGTGCATGCAGCAGGACAGTATAGGCAATACCCATCATTTTTGGGAACGCATGAAAGAAGTCGCAGTGGGCGATCGGATCTTTCATTATGTTAGAGGGGAGATTGTTGCGATCAGTGTAGTGACTTCGTCTTACAAAGAAGAAAAAAGACCTGCTGAGATTCCGCTTCTAGGTAGCGAAGAAGAAAAAGGATATTTGCTCGAGGCAGACTATTTTGAGTTTGAAAAACCTCTTCATGTGGCGCAGTATTTTGATAAAATTCGTTCGTATTTGCCGATCAAGTATTCACCGTTTCAAGACAATGCCTATGGAAATCAAGGGTATCTCTATCCTTGCAATGAGCAATTAACATGTAAATTAGTCGAGTTGCTTACTGATTTGAATCGCTATGAGGCAGAGGAAGAACAATTGGAATTCGTCATGGGCACGGTACAAGCTATTGAACATGATTTCCTAACACCGTTACTTGCTGAAACAGAAACGGAAGCAAAAAACAAACTGCGTCTTGGACGTCAACTCCACCGCAACGAACTATCGCCTTTATGGCACGATCAATGCGCATTGTGTGAAATTAGCCTGCTAGAACTGTTGCAAGCAAGCTATGCAAAACCATGGAAAGACTGTACGACAGAAGAGCGAGTCGATCCGCATAACGGCATACTACTCTGTCGCAACCATCATGCACTGTATCATAACGGCTTCATTGCGTTTGACGGCCAAGGAAAGATTCATCTCTCGTCTATCCTACGAGAAGAGGATTATGAAAAGTACGGGCTTCATGAGAAGATGCGAGTGAATCGCACGGAGAAGAATAAGCCTTATTTGAAATGGCATAAGAAGCATATGTTTAAAGAGTAGAGAGAGCGGTGTAGGGAATTAGTGAAAACTGAATTTCTATGCCGCTCTTTTTTATGTACAAGTAATGAAAATCGTCCTGTCGAATTGAATGAAGGATGCAAACGCAGGAGACGGTCCTTCTTGTGAGGAATATAAAACGAGAAAAAATTTATAAAAAGTTTGAAACTTTTTCTGAAATTCTCCGTCTGTAGGGTGCGCATGTGGCAAGAAACATCTAGCTACATGAAACGTACCGCTCTTTGTAATCGAATCGTGCTCACTATGGGAAGTGATATGTGTTCGATTAATTGTTTTGAAACCGAATCAGTAGAGGGTATGTGCTTGCAACTATTTTACTAACCAGGCTGCCAATGCTACAGCTGTCAACCAACCGCTCGCTTAAATAGATAGGTAAGCCTGGTTTCAAGTATATAGTGTGTATGTTGAATGAAAGAAGAGAAATATATGATCTCTAAAGTCATCACCTCGTGTATGACTTTGCTGCTTTTCGTTGTAGCGATGCCATGTCAAGCGCAGGCCGCTCGATAAACAAGCAACATTTATCGACGTAACTCCAGCACACTGGGCATATCAGGACATTAATGGTATCGCCAAGCAACGAGTAGCAGGTGGGTCGGAAGGGAAATTTATGCCGGCAAATTCCGTCACGCGCGCACAGTTTTCCGCGTTTCTTGTGCGTGCATTAGATGATTCGATGAAATTGAGTGCCTATCATTCGTATATTGGCGCAAAAGGTAAAACGGTGAAACAAGGAACTTCTATGTACTCGTTTCTGAAAAAAGAATAGTTAATACAATGAGGGTAACGGATACAGAGTTAGTGTTAACGGATATGTTGCAAAATGAGCATCGGATGAAAAAGTAAGTCGTTACGTAGCAATGTTGCGATAGAATTGAAAGATTAGTCAGAATACTGTAAGCTGGTAGTAACTAGGAGGCGGTATGTATGACACAATGGTTAACCAGTTTAACGACAGATACGCCACAAGAAGGTTTTGAATTAGCGATTACGCTTGCACGTAAAGGTGTAGGGTATACACAGACTTCTGCAGAAGTACGCGAAAAACTACGTCCAGATTATGCAGAAAATGCGGATAGTTTAACACTTGCATCTCAAGTCATTGCCATACATTTTCAAACAGTGGCAGCAGCGAATAACTACTGGAAGTGAGTCAGAACACTGTATAGGCTTACTCTTTACAAGAAGTTGGAGCTCACTACGATATGAGCTTCAACTTTTTTGTAAATAAAATTTATTTCTGTTTCACCCATTCTTATAATGGACGACTAGATTAAAAAAGATCATTTCATCGCATAACCGCAATGAAATGATCTCTATCGTTACCACTTTGGCACGCCGACATGTTCCTCCACCCACTCTTCGCTATATGGAACTGTTCGAGCGTCTTTAAGAGGAACGACTGTAAATCGCTTTTGTTGATCTTTGACGACACCCGTAGGAAAGAAGCGTGGATCATTGACTGTGACTTTCACTTCGTCTCCTGTTTGTTCCTTTGTCACAGTCAATCGCGCAATGCCGCCAAAGTTCGTATATTCAAACGGTTGTCCTGAATAAAAGTTACCGAGTGAGTAAAATACTTTCGTATCACCGATTTCATCATAACGTTGCAACACATGTGTATGATGACCGAAAATCACATCCGCACCGGCATTTGCCACAAACTTGGCCAGTTCTTGTTGCTCTTCGGACGCTTCAAGCACATATTCAGGTCCCCAGTGCAACGACACAATGACAATATCCGCTAAAGGCTTAATTTGCGCCATCTCCATCAAAATACGATCCCGATCGATATAGTTCACCAAATACTCTTTATCAAATAAATCAAGCGATACATTCGTGCCGTACGTATAAGCTAAAATCCCAACTTTTATGCCATTTACATCTACGACTCGATGCGTCTTGCGGTCCTTAAATGATTCATACGCTCCGATGTAAGGCATGCCGTACTCTTGCGCATGCTTAATAGAATTCCGCACCCCTACTTCACCTTTGTCAAACGTATGATTATTAGCGAATGACAGCATATCCACTCCTGCCGTTTGAAGATCACGGATTATATGCTTTGGGCTGTTGAATTTCGGATACGTATCCAGTCCGAGTTCCACACCACCAGGCATCGATTCTTGGTTGGCCAGCAGGAAATCGATACTTTCCATTTTGTCTTTGACAGCTTCAAACGCAAAGTCAAAACTAGGATACTTATATATAGGATTATGTAGTAATACATCTCCAACCATACCAATCGTGGCGGTAGAAATAACTGGCTTTTCCATTGTATTAGTAGGTGGTACTTCTTTATGTGTCTCTGTCTTAGTATCTGATTCTGGATACGAGACTTGCTGCGGGACTATGTATTCCCTTTCGTTGTAATCGGTCCATAACAAATAAGCGCAAAATATCGAAACGACAGCAAGTAGCGCAACCATCCAACGTAATTGCATAATATTCACTCCATATATGGATAGTTAGCTAATAAATGATGTCTAATTCATCGACTGAAACTATCTGTAATCATGAAAACCACCTAATTATACCATATAAGTTTACTAGAAACGAAAAGACTTCATAGTGTAATATAGTTGAAATACTAAAAAGTACTGAAAGAGATAGAAAGTAGGGAAACGCATGGCTTGGAATGAATGGGCCGCTTTGTCGGTGCCGATTATAGTATAGAATACGCGATGAAGTAGTGGAGGAGAATTATAGTTATAAAGAGGCGTATGAAATAATGTTGGAGAAGTTAAAAGACATTATATTGGAAAAGTGAGCACACTGTTTATCTGCCCATCTAGTGTTGAATGTTGGATAATAGATTGTGATATGATTTGAATAGGAGCAAGTACCGATCTACAACAAACTACTGATCAGATGGGGGGGTATACATTTGAAGTGTCCGTTAATAGCACCTGCGTCTAATGGGGATATCGAACAGATAGAGAAATTACTGAAAAATGGACAATATATGCAGAAGACAGATGAAAATGGTAGAACCCCTTTAATGTTCGCGGTTTTTTTCAATCATTTCGAAACTGCTGAACATCTACTTGAAAGAAAGATATGTGATATTAACCATCAAGATCACTATGGAAATACGGCGTTAATGTTTGCTGTAAATGCGGATCATGTAGACATTGTGTTGTTACTACAAGTATATGGTGCGGATCTATACATACGAAATAAACAAGAACAGCATGCCTACTTCATAGCGAATAGAAGAAGAAAAGCGTCGGAAGCGTATATTTCCCCACCAGGTACTGGAAGTGCAAAGAAATATCCTGACGTTAAAAAAAAAGAAACGATGATCACGTGGGCAGTAAAGGCAGAAAGCATAAGATTACTAAAATTCGTCATGCGAAAGCAACTTTTCAATACAGAAACGTTATATGAAACGGTTCGAGTCTTGTTATCTCGTCCAACAAGTGATTTATTGAGCGCTATTTTACCAATACTTGAAGTACGCGCAATCATCAATTATTTTGAGGAAGACTCGATCCACTATCGTTCAACTGTCGATATGCGTCAGACGTTATTTATGCATGCGTGTGCTAGTTCAAGAATGGAGAACGTCCAACGTTTATTGGAAAACGGAGCAGATCCTACAATTATCGCTAACGCCAATCACGCGATGCTTGTCGCTATGAAGAATAAGAGGATGGGAGTCGTCACATTGATACTCGATCACCTCCAAAATGATGTCAGTTGTTATGATGATTTTTTTCAATATATCTTTGAAAATGATTACTCAGAAGTGTTAAAAGAACTTGTTGACCGGGGGATATCGGCCGATTATATGTATAAATCGGTTCCGCTAATTATATGGGCTACGACCAATCGTGCAAAAGCATGCTTGAAAGTACTGCTTGAAAAAGGGGCGAATCCTAACGCCGGCCATCCTTATACCGCATTAGCAGAGGTAGATTTCCAACCGAAGAAATTAAGTGAAATAGAGCTGAAGTTTAGAAGTTCTCTTAATGAAAGTGTAGAGATCATGAAACGGTTTGCAGAAGAAAAAGAGTTTGTTGGGGTCCCGTCAGAAAAATGCGGATTTACAACGTTAAGGAAAAATGGATTAAAAACAAGAGCATGCTCAACTCTAAATGTTGTGTTGCTTTTGTTTTAAATAGCGATAAATTGTAGCGCGACTAATTCCGGTCATTTCAACAATTTCACTGACGCTATATTGTTCAGATTTATATAAGTTGTGCCTTTTTCAGCTCTCTTTCATTTACTGGACGACCACCTTTGCGACCTCTTGCTCTGGCACTATTTAATCCTTCCTTCGTTCAAGTAAAAGACTATGAAGAATTAAAATTAATTAATAGAGGGTAAATTGTGCAGAACGTTTAAAAAATTATTTTGCTATAAGCAGTCCACTGTCCATTAAAATGACAGTGGACTTGCTGTATATGGAATTACATACAGATGAATGGTTCCTGGGAACGTATTATACTTTTTCAGAGCAGGATTTAGAGGTAATTCATAAACGAAGACGTGAAGAAAATCTATTAGGTTTTGCAGTGCAGCTCGCTGTTTTACGCTATCCTGGTTGGTCCTACACGCATCTTAAAAGCATTCCAAAGACAGTTATCCAGTACATCGCTCAACAAATCAATGTTCCAGCAACGGTCATTCATTCTTACGGACAAAGAGAGAATACATTATGGGATGACTTAAAAGAAATTCGCAAAGTTTATGGTTATAAAGAATTTACTAATAGGGAGTACCGACAGCTTTCGAAGCATCTTACGCCCCTTGCCTTAGAAAACGGGGAAACGATGTTTTTATTAAATGCGTGCATTGAATTCTTAAGACAAAATAAAATTATTTCATGAGCGCAATCTTCGCATCTATAAAACACTCGTCGATTCGGGAACCCCCTTGTCTCCACGTGATACTTTCTATTATGCCAATGAGCTCATGGATCACCGGAATTTGAAATGAAAAATTTCGTGCCGCTGCAAAATGTTCTATCCATTGAAAGTCAACAACACGATCTGTATACTGCCGACAAATTTCTTTTGTACGATCAATTGAGCCTGTATCGATTATGATGATTTCCTCGACCAATGCACTAACGGAGTCCAAGCACCTACCAATAACTGCCTCTTCGTTTTTGACGATCATGCATAAACTTATCGTAATCATTTTATCCCTCCGTACATTCCTTGAATCCCCTCAAGCGCCCTACTCGACACTTCATCCACTACAAGGCTGAATAATTGTTCGTTTTACGTGGAAACATACAAGCCTTCCAGCTTTAACAACGATAGAACGAGTTGTATGGGAAACACGCGCCCGAGCAGAAGAGAGTATATTTAATCTTATTCATCATGCGTTGACACCTACTCAAATAGATAAATTGGAGACATTAATTGTGCCAACTAGTGCAACTGAATCGAATAAAACACCACTTGGCTGGTTAAAAGAACCAATGGGATTCCCGTCCCCAGATACCTTCTTAAAAGTAATTGAACGATTAGTATTTATACGAGAGATGGACTTAGGCAGTATCTTATTACATACGATTCATCGAAACCGGTTAACTCAGCTCGCTCGACTAGGGACACGCTACTAAATATCGTATGATTATTGTATTAGTTTACATAGAAAAACTTTCTTTAAAAGAAGTCGGGGAAATAATGATAATTCCTCTGCCGGCTGTAAAAACAAGAATTCGTCGTAGCCGCGAGATACTACTAAAACAGACAAAGTTATATCTGAATTAACAACAGCACAGTTATCAGTATTGGAATGGCTATATTTACAGGGGTATTTGTTGGTGTTGTGGTCTTTACCTCTACATACTTAGTGCCTGAAGCAAGTTTTACCACTTTAGTCGTGATTGCTGTTCTAGCAGTTTTATCGTTGGGTTGCTAGGGAATAAATTATTTTCACGTAAAGAAGAACAACAGCAATAAAGTTCTAGAATCGGGCGCGTTTTTGGAAGTTCACTGTTGTACTTCAAAAGTAAAGAATCCATTTTGATTACTTTTTTCAAAATGGATTCCTTTTTATGGGGGTTTACAGATTTCTGTCTTAATTACTATTAATTTTAAAACCAATCTTCTTTTCTTTTTCATTCCAAATTAGAATTGCATCGAAAGCTTTCTCTCCTTTCTTAAACCCCTTTCTTAAACCCCTTTCTTAAACCCCTTTCTTAAACCCCTTTATTAAATTCGTTTCGCCAGATTGGATAGTGCTATGCCCCAACAACAATGAACAAGCTAAAGATTATGTTAGATAGTGTTGTAAGAATTCAGGATTATATTTGGCTTGTGAATCAATATAATGTACAATTGGTTAGAAAAAAATAATAAAAGGGTGTAAAAATGGAAAACTTAAATCTAATTAGAACGAAAAACCCTCATACGGCAGCGAATGTTGTAACTGACATAATAAAAGAGAAAATTGATAACGGCTTTTTAAATGTAATAGGATTAGCGACAGGTCAAACAATGATCCCCATTTACAATGAATGGATAAAAAATGAAGACTTGTCGTTTGAAAACATCGTATCTTTTAATTTAGATGAGTATGTTGGAATTTCTACAAAGAGCAGTAATAGCTATACTTATTTTATGAATGAATACCTTTTTAAACGAAAAAAATTTAAAGAAAGTTTTATTCCCGATGGTATGGCCGAAAATGTAAATGTAGAGTGTGAACAATACGAGTCTTTGATAGATAAATATCCAATTGATTTAATTATCTTAGGCGTAGGCGAGAATGGACATATTGCATTTAATGAGCCTGGTTCACCTTCTAACAGCCTTACACATGTGGCTAAATTGTCAGATTCAACCAAGATTGTTAATGGTAAGTATTTTAATAACCGAGAAACGATTCCAGAAACGGCTATTACAATGGGAATTGGTACAATCTTAAAAGCAAAGAGTATATTACTCGTTGCTTTTGGAGAAAAAAAACGTGCAGCAATTAATAAATTATTAGAGGGAAAACTAGATAGTAATTGGCCTATAACCTATTTATTAGAACATGATGAGGTAACAATTGTTACTGATATAGTGTGAGTGTCATAAAAACACTTCAAAAAAGAGCTATTTTACTTTGTGAGAATAGCTCTTTTTTATTTGGATTCATTAACCATAGTCTATGTCTCGGTGAAAATCCAATATCTGCTGCTATAAAGCACATACATTAGCTGAGCGTGGCATTGTAGCTGATAACGGTAAATACAATGCAAAGGCAAATGCTACAAGTGGCGAATTTGATGCAATGGTTTCCAAAGTATTAGGTTTAAACGTAATTGAAGATGAAACATTCAAGGACGGACCGATTGCCCTGATTTTACTACAACTCTATGAACGGTAGTATCAGGACCTGAACCATATACAAATCGAATTTCATCAACCACATCATACTGATTTGCTTTAACATATAAAGTGCCTTTTCCATCGGTTATTTTTAATCTTTCTGTTCTCAGAGATTTTTGGAGGTTCCGAATTTACAGTAACCCCAGCACCAGCCCCTACACCTGGGTCAACTATCGCTGTTGGAAAAACTACATCTAAATCATTCCCTACTTCTCCAACTTTAATCAGTTCTTCTGCTCCCGTATTATTCGGAAATACCACGAAAAATGGTGCAATTAATAGTAAACCTAAATATTTTTTCAAATATTTCACCCCCTCTATATCCAAAATATTACCATAATATCAAAAATATATGGTATAATCAAAATTTAATTGATATTAAGCAGGGGTAATATGTCAACCATAAAAATCGAGTGAATTGAGCACATACATTCTTGGGAATATGCTGTTTAATATGTAAATTTTGTCTGGGCTCAAAAATAATCTTTATTTAATGACTCCAAAAATGGAATATATTATTTAAACCTGTAAAAAACATATCTAATACCTATTTTAATTCTATTACCCACAATTTATTTGTATAAGAACAAAAAATAATAGTTTGAGAAATGATTTTGAAATAAAAACTAAAAAAAGTTGCCTTTTAGCAAATTTCGTAAGTTGTTTTTCAAATGTTAAAGTATGCCTAGAGGTGTATAAACACCTTGAATTCAATGTCTTTTACTATTTAGTTAGGGGTGAGGATCTTCGACATCTTTTTTAAGATAAGTTCAAATTTGTACTTGAATAATCAGCAAAAGGTTATTGACGATATTGAAATAATTCTAGAAAAAAAAGGTTTTAATTTCTTATTAGATAACTTAGTGCACCATAAGATATTAAATTTCTTGATAGAAGATAAAACAATATTTCTGTTCTTATCTAAAAGGTTAGAGGGGAGTCAATTTGACACATTATTGTTCTTGAATAAGGTGACAATGCTAAGAAATTCAATTCTCAAAAAGGAACTTGAAAAACTCTCCAAAGAAGAACTTGATTTTATTGTATACAAAGGCTTTGTCGCTAATTTTAATTTTTATTCTAAGTCTGGTTTAAGAGTAATGAACGATATAGACCTGTTTATTGATCGAGCGGATAGGGAGAAAATTAATGCTTTATTAAACAATTTAGGTTATAAATATGGTTTTTTAGATGAAAGTGGCCATCTTATAGAAATTACTGACGAAAGGCATGAGAAAGAGAAGTCATTTTACAAGCAACATGTAATTACATTTGAGGGCGATTATATTGAAAATACTTTCAGCAAAACGAATTTATTTATAAAAGACAACAAGACCATCGTATTTTACTCAGAAATAGAAGTAATTACGGAAATTATAGAGAAAGAACAAACATATGGAAAGAGCGATTTTATCCCATGTAAATACTATTTGAAAGATATGAAGTATATGGGAATCTCACCAGCAGATGTGATCTATTTTACAACGTTAAAATTTGAAAACGATTACAGTTCAAGAAAGCATTCCTGGGCTTATATTTATGAAATCACCGAGACTATGAGGAACAGTAGAGTAAGCTTTGATGAAATGGAAAATATCTTTAGTGCGCGGAATACAAGAGAAGCTTGGCAATTTGTACGTAAGTATGTAACTGAATTTAGAGGTGAAGGTGATTAGTTTGAAAGATAATTACACATTTATTGTATTTTCTCCTGACGCAGTTGAACAGAAATTAGTTTATCCCATATTAAATTTTTTGGAAGAGGAACATGGTATATGTGCTGTGAAGCTCAAATACTTGAATATAAACTTACGGCAGTTAGAGCGGCTTTATCAAGAGCAAATTCAAAAAATGTCACCTAATTGGTGGTTAGTAGAAAAACTATTTTCATTGGGGCGAAGTGTTGCAGTTCTTTTACATAAGGAACATTCTAGTACGGATCTAAGTGAATATATAACAGCAATTAAAGGGAAGTCAGACCCAACCGTTTGTTCAACCGATAGTATTAGGGGGAAATTTGGAGCGGAAAATAGATTTATTAATCTAATACATACTCCCGACAACCATGATAGGTGTAAAGAAGAAATTAATATATTTTTCACACCTACTGAAATAGAGGAGTCTAGGTTAAGACCAAATCTATCATTATTAGATGAGAATTACGGACATTCCAACTTACTGGATTTTTATGCCACGCTTTCTAGAGTGAAGAGAAGAATTTTATATTTATTTACTCAGAAAGAGCAGAGTGAATACCATGAATCGTTGGCAAAGTTATTCGTTGAAGAATACAACTATCAACTTAAACAATTTAAAGGTAATAGTGACAGATTAGTAATTAGTGAAACATATAAGGAGCTCTTGATGCACCAAAAAGAATTCATAAGCAACATCGAAGACGAACACGATTTATTTTTGTTGCTAAAGAAACTAGTTTTACTGCCGTTTTACCATGAAATAAATATTTATGAAGAGTATGAACAAAAGAAATATAGTTGGGGACCGTTCTTAACTGAATGGGAAATGCTTACTCTCCAAAGTGGCGTAACAAAACCAATAAACTTACTGTTCGGAGGAATTAATTCATGAGACTTAGAAAAACCAAGAATTTTGTGGACTTAGAAATTGATTACGTTATAAAGCTAGGAGGCAGTTTAATAAGTGATATAGACCTAGCGAAGAATTTAGCTCAGTCACTTTCTGAAGTGGCAAAAGAATTTAGATTGGTCATTTTTCCTGGTGGTGGTCCAATCGATAATTATATCGAAAGTGTAGATAAACAGTTTACATTAAATGAAATAACTCATCATCAAGCTTGTGCTAGAGCACAAGATCAAACTGGATTATTGTTTGCTAACTTTAATTTAGATGTATTTGAAACGACCGATAATTTTGCTGGTATCAAAGAAGTTTTGGACAGAGGTAAAATTCCAGTGTTACTACCTTCAACTTTAATCTTCTTATTAGATCCATTTGAAAAGAGTTGGAGCATTTCCTCTGACTCGATGGGTGCATATTTCTCAACCCTTTTAGAAGCTGATAAATTTATTATTTTAACAGATGTCGATGGCATTTATGACTCTGACCCTAAAAAATCTCCAACAGCCAAATTAATTCCTAAAGTTAGTGTGAATAGCTTATCAAGTGAAACTTCAGTTGATGAAACACTAAGTGAATTTCTATATAAAGCACAAATGAATTGTTGGGTATTAAATGGTTATAAAAATAAAAACTTAATAGATTTTTTGCGCGGTAAAGAAAGCATCCACTCTGAAATAAATTATAAATAGTAATGTTATGTTCTAATATTCTTGCGGTGGTTATCGGACGTAATACTATTAATTAGCTCAAAGGAGATAAACAAATGCCTATCAAAATGGAAATGAAAGAAGTAAATGAGGAATTGCTACATTTAAATGAATACTTCTATAATCCGACAGAAGATATTGTGATGGAAAGAGGAGAGGGTATTTATTTATAT
This sequence comes from Sporosarcina sp. PTS2304, assembly GCF_003351785.1. Lineage (GTDB taxonomy): Bacteria > Bacillota > Bacilli > Bacillales_A > Planococcaceae > Sporosarcina. The sequence continues at coordinate 1,766,965 of NZ_CP031230.1, read as the reverse complement.
GACTCTACCGGAAAAGAGTATATTGACTGCGCAGCGGCAACTTTCAATTTAAGTTTAGGATACAACCATCCAGAAGTAATAGAAGCTGTCCAGGGACAATTAAATGGTATTGTTCATGTTACATCTAGTTACATGACTGAGCCTGTTGCGAAATTAGTTGAAAAGTTGATTGAAGTAACACCCAAAAGTTTAACTAAGATCCATCTCAAAGTATCTGGGGGGTCAACAGCAAACGAAGGTGCTATAAAGATGGCTCAGAACTATCATGGTAAACCCGGTGTGTTATCTCTGTTTCGATCACATGTAGGACAAACAATTTATACAATGAACGCTTCTGGTTTATCTTTCAGGCGTCAAAAGTTTCCAAACCTACTTCAATCAGGGATAACACATGTACCTCCAGCATACTGTTACAGATGTTTTTATAATCAAACTCCTGATTCATGTGAGACTCTTTGTGTTTCAAGAATAAATGAGTTTATTGATTATGGTAGTAGCGGAGATATAGCTTGTATGATTTTAGAACCTATTTTAGGTAACGGCGATAACATTATCCCGCCACCTGAGTATTTTTGGAAACTAAGAAAACTAGCAGACGAAAGAAATTTTGCCTTAATCTTTGACGAGATTCAAACTGGTGTAGGTCGAACAGGTGAAATGTTCGCTGCGGATTACTTTGGTGTCGAACCAGATATCATGACGATCGCAAAGGGATTGGGTGGATCAGGCTTTCAAATTGCTGCGATAGCAGCGAGAGAGGAATATGCTAACTTGGAGGGCCATCATCATTCCTTCACATATGGATCTAACGTATTAGCTTCTGCAGCCGCACTAAAAACTTTAGATATTATAAGTCAACCTGAGTTTTTGGATAATGTTAAAAACACAGGAGAATATATAGTTTCCTATTTACAGGAATTACAGAAAAAGCATCCATTCATCGGAGACGTGCGTGGCGCTGGATTAATGATTGGCTTCGAAATTGTTGATGAAAACGGTGCACCTGATCTAGAACTAACACACCAAATTACTAAATTGGCATTCAATAATGGATTGATCTTTAGAACTTCTAGATATGGATTTGGAAATGTTATTAAAATAAGGCCATCTTTGACTTTAACAATGAGGGAAGCTAGAAATATTTGTGATAGATTAGATTTCACATTGCAGGAGTTAGCTAATTCCTATGTTTAATAATAAAATCCAGGAGGTTACCATGAACTTACTATGTATAAAAGATCCTAATATATTGGAGAAAAGCGTAAATCAGCTGAATAGTAGTGATATCCCGTATTTTGATTCTACTGGGGTATTTTCTATAATCAATAAATTGCCTTCTTCAGTACTAAACACCTTAAAAGTCAATTATATACTGCACGAAGATGATCTAAATAGAACTGGAGCTAGTAACAGCAGAGATTTTGTAGCTAGAGATAATACTATTATCGTTTGTATCAAAGATGATAAGTTTTCTTTGTATGCACAATTGTATTCTTCTCTAAAAAAAACAAAGATTGTCTGGTTAGATAGTTTTTATGAGATCAAAGAATTACTGAAAAATGAAAAAAAAATCCAGCATATCGCATTTTTTGGTAGTCACGAAAACTTCAGCGATAAGCAAATAGAAATAATTAGAAAAACGTTAGAATCAAATACGTTTTTGATGCAAAGTATGTCATACGGATTCATAACCGGAATAGATGAAAATCAAATATCAGCTCTAATAGTTAAAACACTTATTTTTAGTAAATACAGTGAGTTATTTAACGAAAATGCATTTATTATCAGAAATGTTGATGGATTTTCATCTTTTGAAAATGAAAATTTAAAAATATATAACAAGGATAATAGTTCATATGCCGACATTGTGGAGCTTTCTAGTAGACCTATAAATTCATTAATGATTACCGGACATGCCAGAGAAGATCATATATATATGTCCGATGGTTTGATATGCGGAAAAAGCAATAGTTCTACTGAAATGGTTATGCCACCCACTTATCAAGGGACACCAGGATGCGTTTGTGAGGGCAGCTGTTATAAACCGGGTAATCTATTCTATATGTCTGATTTAAATGCATTTCATATATTTTTGAATAGCTGCCAAGGAATGAAAATCGGCGATTCAAAGTACCCGTTAAACTTTAATATGGTTTACGGAGCTTTAGATAGTTTAGCATGTAGTTATTTAAGTAGCACAGGAATTAAAAACGGGCATGAAGGTGAAAACTTCTTGTATTATGGCCTCATTAAATCTGGACATAGTATCGGAGAAGCAACGCTGTATCTCAATAATGCACTCAGAACTCAACTAATTGATTATCCTAGTTATCTATTGGTAGGGGATCCTGCAATAAAACAATACCCAAACGGGACACTTGAAAAACATTCGTTTGTAGTAGAACAAGGCAATAGGGAATTTACACTTGAAGATGTAATTATTAACCCATTATTAAAAGTTGAAATATCAGATTCTCAACTTTTTACTGAAGTGGTAGAGAATGAACAGCAAAATTTAGATTTCGCATTTGATTTTAAGGGCAAAGTTTGTAAAACTCCATTCTTCTATTCCTACAGTCTTAATGAAAGCAACAAGGTAATTGAATTGTTTATTTACACAGCGGAACGTCTTGAGCTTGCTGAGTTAAAAATTCAAATTGAAGTTCATTTAGTGAATGACTCTTATGTAAGGAAGTTGTTGAAAACTGTAAATAATCTCGAGCAATTGTCTGATTTAAATATTAATGTACATAGGTTAGATGTTAGGAATAAAGAAAGCTACCAAAGACTTAAAAATGTTAATTCATTACTGGCAGAATCCAAATTCAATATCACAAGAAATAAAACTGTCCAGGATAGGATAAAAAAATTAGATAGCTATGTACAGGAGAGTCAGGAAGAAGTTATTGATTATATTTTAAATAGGTTGGATAGTAGGACATACCACTTTTCGGAATTGTACAGAGCAAGATTCGATTTGCTTAATACAAATGCAAAAGAATTTACATGTCACTATTGTGACAACATACTCTACGAACACAATTTATTAAATAGAACTTCCGATACTCAGAGGGTATTCATGACTTGTCCAACATGTGGAGTTATTGAAGATAGACCTATTAATCCACAAGTAGAAGTCGTTTTCTCCGGAGACAAGAATTTAATTAGAGGGAACGAAGCAGATGTATCCTATAAATTGTTTAATAGAACAAATAATGAATTATCCCTGTACTTTGGATATGGATGGGAGAATAAAAAACAAGATAATGTAGGTTATATTGATGAAAGAAAATGGAGTTTATCAATTCCACCAAACAACTTCATTGAAGTCAAATCTAAGATTACAATTCCAGAGACATTAAAACCTCATAACTACTTTGTAAAAGCCTTTGTTGTATTAGATGGAGAGGTCTATGCTTTCAATCAAAATGTGTATGTTTATAACCAGTTACCATTGATGAAAAATAGCCTTGAGCTAGTAGAGGCGACTAGATAGAACTTGCTTAGCGCGTTTCTTTAGAAAAAAATTAGGCAATAGAGGGGAATATGGTCTAACATGGAAGCAGTAGAAAAGGTAGAAAAAGTTGTTGGTAAAGAGGCTTCATTATGGCGGAATAAAAAATTCTTATTTCTATGGATCGCACAGATATTTTCGGGTATAGGTGAACAATTACATTTACTTGCCTTACCTTGGATTATGTATGATCTAACAAGGAATTCTACAATGATGGGTACATTAGCTGCAATAGAGCAAATACCGATTTTATTGCTGGGTTTCTTGATGGGTGCTTTAATTGATAACATTAACAAAAAACTTATTATGATTACTTCACTAGCACTTTCTATAATAACTGTAATAAGTTTGTATTCTTTAGTTAATGTAGGTTATTTAGTTGTACCTTCTTTATTTATCGCAGGATTTGTTTTAGCTTTCGCTAGTAGTCTGTATTCAGTAACCATAAGTTCAACAATACCTTTGATCATAAAGAAGGACAGGCTAGTGGAAGCAAATTCTCAAATTTCCTTAGGACAAAATATTATTGTTTTGTTAGGGCCAAGTTTAGCGGGGATACTTATTGCTACTTTCGGAGCTCAAAATATATTATGGATAAATTCCTTCTCATATTTTTTCCTAATACTAGCGGTACTGAACTTGAAAATTAACGAAGATAATACCAAGAAAACAACTATATCAGTTAGAGGTATATTAAAAGATGCTTTAGAAGGCATAAAGTATCTCTGGAAGAATAATACTCTCAGAATGATATCCTTCTTAACTTTGTTTATTAATATTGGTTTAGGTTCAACATTAGCTATATTCTTGTTTTACACAAGAGAATTAGGCATTTCATCTGCACAAATGGGTTTTATCTATAGTGGTGGAACCATTGGAGCTATAAGTATTGCTCTTACGGTCAGGATTTGGTCTAAAAAAATAGGGAGAGGTAAAGGGATTCTTATTGGATCTATAACTGCAGGGATAGGAACCATTCTAATTAGTGTATCTGATTCCTTGCTGCCTCTAATCCTATCATATGGCTTGCTTTTAATCTCAGTCTCTTTTGCGAACATAAATATTGTAACGCTTATCCAAGAGATAACCCCTAAAGATCTCTTAGGAAGAGTTAATGCTGGAAACCGCACGATAAGTAGAATTGCTGTACCATTTTCAATGTTGTCATCGGGTATTTTGGTTAATTACATCAAAATTAATCATATTTTCTTAGCAAGCGGTATATTAATTGTTGCTATAGCTTTAATTACATTCCGAAAAGAAATGACTTTTAAGAACATTAAAACCAATTAGTTCTGTAGGTTCCTTGCTGAACAACTGAGGAAGTATGGTTACACACAGAATAAGGTGACTATTAGTACCAGTTAACTTCATGAGGCAACACGAAAGCCTAAAGCTTCTTTTAAGTTTTTCGAGAGATTTTGAACAAGGTGAAAACGATCACTTACTTGAACAATCGTCGATGAGGCCGCTGTAATGGCGGCTTTATACGAATTGGACCCATCACGTGCTACGACATAGAGTTTCGATTGTTGCTTTAAGTAGTCTGTCACGGTCGCTGTATCACGACCAGTTAACAAGGCAATCGGTTGATTCGTGCGTAAATCACAAATATTCGTGCCATAGGAAGATCCTTTGCGAAAAGAAAAATCATCAACCGCAAGGAAAGGGAGATGTGTGGACAGGATTAGGTGTTTTATAAATTAGACGAAGTAAAGTGTCATGGCTTACAGGTAAACTTAGTTGGACGCTTAATTTGGCGGCTTGTACGCAACTAGATTGAAAAGCTAGTTGTCTTAGGCATTCTGTTACGTGTGCCGTATTTCGTTGATAGGCTGGAGCTGCATCGATTGTTTCTGTGAAGATTTTAGTCATACAAATAGGATTTACACAAAACCATTTATGCAAATGGGGGTAGCGTCAGGAAAATGCGGATTTACAACGCTAATCCTATTTTCCTGACAAATCTCTCGTTTTTAACAACGTTAAGAAAGTTTTAGTGGTCTTAAAGAATCTAATGAGACTACTTTCTCTGAGTTAAAATGGTATTCTCCTAGTAAATTAATATGTTCCCAACCTAATGGCGACATATGGTGTAACAAATCTTCATTAAAGCTACCTGTCTGTTTTTTATATTCAACTGCTGTTGTTAGGTGGAGAGTATTCCAAATACTTATAGCATTGATAATTATGTTTAAAGCACTGGCTCTTTGCAATTGATACTGTATGGTGCGTTCCCTAAGCTCTCCTTGTTTTCCGAAGAATATAGCTCTTGCCAGTCCATTCATGGCTTCTCCTTTATTTAATCCTCTTTGTATTTTTCTTCTTAGTGATTCATCCGAAATGTAATTCAGAATAAAGATTGTTTTTTCGATTCTTCCCATCTCACGTAAGGCTGTAGCTAAGCTATTTTGTCTTGAATAAGAACCTAACTTCCCCATAATTAGGGATGCTGAGACTGTTCCTTCTCTTATTGAATGGGCTAATCGCAAAACATCCTCATAATTTTCTCCAATGACCTTTGTATTTATCTGCCCACGTAAAATAGCTTCTAGCTTTGGATACTCACTTGCTTTATCTATTGTAAATAATTTTGAGTCCGATAAATCTCTTATTCTTGGAGCAAATTTAAATCCTAATAAATGAGTCAATCCGAAGATTTGATCTGTATAACCGGCTGTGTCTGTATAATGCTCTTCTATGTTTAGATCCGTTTCATGGTGCAACAAACCATCCAAAACATGAATCGCATCCCTTGAATTTGTATGAATAATCTTTGTGTAGTAAGAAGAGAATTGATCACTCGTAAATCGGTAAATGGTGGTTCCTTTTCCAGTCCCGTAGTGTGGGTTTGCATCTGCATGAAGTGATGAAACACCTAGCTGCATTCTCATACCATCTGACGAGGATGTCGTACCATCGCCCCAATAGGAGGACAATTGTAATTTATGATGGAAATTTACTAATACGGCTTGGGCTTTATTCATTGCATCTTCATACATGCGCCATTGAGATACATTGGCCAATTGCTTATATGTAAGTCCGGGTGTTGCTTCAGCCATCTTGCTTAAACCAATATTCATTCCCATTCCTAAAAGGGCAGCCATAATTATAATTGTTTCTTCTTTATCGGGTTTTCGATTATTAGAAGCATGAGTAAATTGCTCATGAAATCCTGTTATATGCGCAACATCCATGAGTAAATCGGTTGATTTTATTCTTGGTAGCATCTGATAAAGGCTTGCACTAAACTTTTTTGCTTCTTCTGGAACATCTTTTTCTAAGCGTGCAAGTGACAGCTTTCCTTTTTCAAGTGAAACCCCATCCAACTTGTTGGAATTGGCAGCTAACCACTTTAACCTTTCATTAAGGCTGCTAGTTCTCTCCGTTATATAATCTTCAAATGATAAACTAACTGATAATCTCGTATTCTCCTTCGTTTGATTCCATGTATCTTCTGAAAACAAATATTCCTCAAAATCTCTATATTGTCTGCTGCCAACAATGGAAACATCTCCTGCCCGAACATGCTCCCGAAGTTCTGTTAAAACAGCCATTTCATAGTAATGACGATTGATTGTTGTACCATCATCCTCGTATAAATGCTTTTTCCAACGTTTTGAAATAAAACCCACAGGTGAGTCATCAGGCACTTTTCGCTTTCCAGATTCGTTCATTCCTCGGATAATCTCAACAGCTTGTAAAAGTGGCTCATTTGCCTTTGTAGAATGAAATTCCAATACCCTTAAAAGCGTTGGCGTATATCTTCTAAGTGAATAAAATCTTTTTTGCAGTAAATCTAAATAATCATAGTCGGCAGGACGGGCAAGCTCTTGAGCTTCTTCCACCGAAGAGACAAAAGAATTCCATTCAATAATGGATTCTAAAACCTCAAAAACATCTAATTTTTCCTGTTTTGCCTTTATTAAAGCTTGTCCGATGTTCGTAAAGTGTATAACTTTCTCATTCAACTTTTTACCGTTTTGTTTCTGAATTTCCTCTTGAGCCTTACGGCCTTTTGATAACAAACTGAGTATTTGTCTGTCATGAATTTCAAAAGCTTTATCCGTTAACTCTTGAGTAAGATGTAATAAATAGACGGTTAATATCGAGTAACGTTTATTTTCTTGAAAGTCACGGAATGCATAAGGCTCATATCTTGAACCTAAGCGAGATAGCTGTAACAGGCGATTGCGATGCAAATGACTAATTTGTACCGTTTCTAATTCCATTCCTCGTATGTATTCCAGTCGTTCTATTACTTTAAGAAATGTTTCGGGTGAAGGATGACCCGGCGGTTCCTTTAACCAACCCAATATAGTTTTATTGGATTCGGATAGATGCTGCGAAGTAATGATCTCTTCAAGCTTTTCTTTTTGCTCATTTGTTAGGGATTGACTAACCGTATTAAATAGCTTCTTTTCAGCCATTGCCCTTGCCTCCCACACCATTCTTTCAAGTGTAGTGAAAGCAGGTAATATGATTTTGTTTTTTCTTAGAAAATCTATGCATTCATGTAGTAGATGAATAGCATCACCATTTTCCAAAGCCAATTGATGAAGGTGCTTAAATGTCATTCGATATTCTTTTAGAGTAAAAGTTAAAAAGTCGTATTCACTACGAATTTCTTTCAAATGATCTCAAAGTGTATTTTCTCTTTGAGGATAAAGACTAAGCGAAGATGGAGTTGCGCCGATTTGTTTCGATATATAATGTATGACTGAATCTGGGATGTTTTTGATATGAGTGTATGGCCAACCGGGATACCGAAGAACAGCTAATTGAACAGCGAACCCTAAACGGTTTTCTTCTCTCCTTCGTTTATTAATAATTTCTAAATCTCGTTTGGAAAAAGTGTAGTAGGTTCCTAGCACCCACTCATCTTCAGGAATTTGCATAAGAGCCTGTCGCTGTTCCGGTGTAAGCAATTCTCTACCTCTCACAATTTTCATAAAGTATCATCTCATTTCTGTAATTATTCAGTTAATTAGTTTAATTCTATATCAATAGAGTGTACTCTATTGATACAATTGTAGTAGGCTGATAAAATCATAGTTAAGAGTGTCTCATAAGACTTGTCCCAAAAGCGAGGTGATATTTTGCGGAAAATCGGTTATATACGTGTCAGCTCAACTAGCCAAAATCCTTCAAGGCAATTTCAGCAACTGAACGAAATCGGAATGGATATTATATACGAAGAAAAAGTTTCTGGAGCAACAAAGGATCGTGAGCAACTTCAAAAAATGTTAGAGGATTTACAGGAAAGTGACATTATTTATGTTATAGACTTGACTCGTATCACTCGAAGTACGCAGGATTTATTTGAATTGATTGATTTAATACGAAGTAAAAAAGCAAGCTTAAAATCAATCAAGGATTCATGGCTAGATTTGTCAGAAGATAATCCATACAGCCAATTCTTAATTACAGTAATGGCTGGTGTTAACCAATTAGAGCGAGACCTTATCCGTATGCGACAACGTGAAGGGATAGAGCTGGCCAAGAAAGAAGGAAAGTTTAAAGGTCGATTAAAAAAATATCATAAAAATCACGCTGGTATGAATTATGCAGTAAAGCTATATAAAGAAGGAGGTATGACTGTAAATCAAATTTGTGAAATTACAAATGTATCTAGAGCTTCATTATATAGAAGGCTATCAGAAGGGAACAAATAGTCCTTCTTTGTTCAATTAAAGTGTTAATTGGATTTGATTAAATAAGCATTTTACAAGATTAAAAAATTTGAAGTAACCGTGTCATTTCTCTATTTTATTTGTTAATCATTTCATTCACTTTCATAAATGAGTAATGACCAATTTCCTTCGTTGCCTGCTGTTGCTGTTTAGCAGTTAAAGACTCGAAAGGGATATTGCCTGTATTTAAATCCGTGAAGTGAACAACATTTCCTTGTTCGTCCAGATAATATTGAGCCATTTCCTTTGTGACATACTTTTGTTGTTCAGAAGTTAATGCTTCAAAAGTATAATCATAGGCGTTTCCATCATCAATAATCGAACCCCCCTTTGCATCGCTAGCAATTGGCTCATTTGGAAAGTTTTCTACCTCGGGTGTATTATTTGCGGCCCATACAGCCGTAGAAGTACCAATAACACCAATAGCTAGAATCAATACAGCTGTCATAAACATAGTTTTTTTATTGGGTTTCTTAACATTTAACATCATCATTAATCTCCTTTTCAATTGTTTTCCATCTCCAGATAATGAAGCACAGAACTTTACTGGTAATCCCTTAGCACCTATCATAACGTTTAGAATAGTTTGGCCGTACGTTTTTCGTTCGGTATAAGACATTTCTTTTACGACTTCTTCATCGCATGATAACTCGCTCCACATGTTAATATCCTTGCGTAAGAAATGAGCGAAAGGATTGAACCAGTGTAACGTACTGACTACCAATACAAGCATTCTTATCCATAAATCTTTGCGCTTTAGGTGAACCAGTTCATGGTGAATGACCATGCCCAAATCCATATCTACTTTATCATCCATCGGAAGTAGTATCGTTGGTCTCAGTAATCCGATAAGAACAGGACTTTTGACAACAGGGCTATAGGCAAGTTTTACATTTCCATTTATCCCAAGCAACTGTTTCAAGGAGGCAAGCTTCTTAGTTACCTCACTGTCCTTTAAAATGGGGGTTGTAGTTTCTTTTATTTTTCTTATAAACTTGTAATAACAATACGTTTGCCAAATAGCATAGGTTAGAGCCCCCATAGCCCATAGGATTAATAATATCCAAGCTACTTCTGTTGGAATGCTTTGCTTTGAAATCATCTCTATCGGGTTTACGATATGTGTACCTTGGATAGACATATTTTTTGTAAGAGTGAGTACATCGTCACCTTGATTAATAGCTAAGAACTGGTTGACCCATCTAACTATAATTGCTACGGGAATTACATAGAACCACATAGCCATATTTCCAATTGCGTAACGCCATTTGGCAGAAAATAAATGGGGTGAAATAAGCTGTAACAACAATACAAATATTACGACAGTGCTACCTGCAACTGTAAGTACGACAATAAATTCAAGCATAAGATTCATCTGAATTTGTACCTACCTTTCAGAAAACCATTGTTTTAGCTCAGCAATGTCATCATCAGATAGTTTTTCACCATCATATAATGCCGTAATCATATTTTTCACCGAACCTTGGTAAATTTTATCTAATACACTCTCTGTTTCCCATAGCGCATAGTCTTCCTGTGAAATACGGGGAAGATACGTGTTACTTCGTCCCTGTTTTGTCGCGATTAAGAATTTCTTTTCTACTAACCTAGATAAAAAAGTGGAGATCGTCTGCGGTTTCCACTCCTTACCCCTTTGAGCAAAAATATGCAACAATTCGTTTGAAGTGATTTGATGTTCACAATCCCAAATTACTTCCATAAGTTCCATTTCTGTCTCAGATATTTTTTGCAAAAATTGCATGGTGTACACCTCTTTCATTAATGTTATGCGTCCATAACACCTCTAACTACACGATGTAGTAAACAGAATACTACTACACTGTGTAGTAGTTGTCAACTTTCCTTATTTTATTTATCTTGTAGAAACAAGAAAGTCCATTTTCTCAATTTACTACCGAGAAAATGGACTTCTTATATTGTACTTTCCTTAACGTTGTAAATCCGCATTTTCCTGACGCTACCCCTTGTTGAGCTATTAGTTAGCTATGGGGCAGATGTACATGTTAAAAATCAAAAAGAAGAATCTATACTGTTTCTTCATTTGAAAAAAAGAAATTTAGACGTTGTGCGTGTATTACTCGAACACACGACCGGATCACCGATTTCGCTAGACACAGTAGAAGCATTAGAATTCGTCAGATCATTAGACACGAATTATCAAGTATTTGAAGCGAATAAGCAACTTATGTATAGATTGTACTTTTTGAAAATAATTAGTATGGACGCGCTCAATCTATACCCTATAAACAAAGTGAAAAAAGACTACCGCATAACGAATTGTCATGGATGCGGTAAAGGAATAGACGATTTGCATGGAAGAATTTGTGGACGTTGCAAGTGGATTCTTTGTGAATGTGGTTCTTGTGGATGTAATTATGTGAAGCGGTAGAGTGGATCACATAGTAAATTTAATGCTTTGTTGCATAAAGCATGGCTAGTACGTTTCTAAGGGTAGGGGAATGCATTATGCTGAATCGTTCGAAGTGCAGGAAGTTACTTTATCTAAACGATGATCTTTTATTTGATAAAAGTTTTTTAACATTCGATCCAACGGGTGCAATAATTATTTCTTCTCTGTTGTCTGCTACGGATCGAATATTTTTGAACGTCATTGAATCTATGAATATACATACGATAGACGAGCGACAAGTATATGTGAAGTGGCATAGAGACCACGTGTTTATAGTCTAATGGAGCAGCCATTTCCATTAAAACACTCTACTAATCTATCCTTTCTTCCTAGTTCTGCTGGAGCATACCTGTTATGATATAGTTAACAGAAAATTCAGTCGGAGGTGTGTATATGAAAAAGCTTATTGTTTTATTCATTGCGAGTAGCCTAATAGTGTTTGGTGGCTTCTCCTCGGAAACAAAAGCAGAAGAAATTACAGATAAGTATATCGTCTACTATGCCGATGCAGAGCAAGTAAATGCAAAGCGTATTACAGAATTAGGTGGAGAAGTGCAACACGCTTATACGTACATTCCCGCCTTGCTCGTGAACGCGTCTGCCGAAGAAATTGAGGCAATTCGTTCGGATGCAAGTGTGATGCATGTGGAATTGGATAGCAAAGCGCAAGTGGTGTTACCGATTCGGTCGCCTATGGAGAGGCTGGTGAAAAGTGCTGATCAGTATATGCCATGGGGAGTTCAGCGAGTACAAGCGCCTCAAATGTGGCAGCGGGGCTATACTGGCAAAGGGGTGAAAGTGGCTGTGCTGGATACAGGCATTGCACTAAATCATGAGGACTTGACGGTAAGTGGAGGGATTTCATATGTGCCGTATACGCAGTCCTATGCAGATGATCACGATCATGGGACGCACGTGGCGGGAATTATTGGAGCGAAAGATAATTCGGTCGGTGTGGTTGGCGTGGCACCTGACGCGGAGTTGTATGCGGTGAAAGTGCTCGACAGCGACAATTCGTTTATCACGTCGAATGTCATTAAAGGCATTGAATGGTCCATTGCGAACGATATGGACATTTTGAATATGAGTTTGTATACGTATAATTATTATGATGATTATGGGCTTCATGAAGTGCTCAAAGTCGCGCACAATAAAGGATTGCTGCTTGTCGGAATTACTGGAAATTCGGGTACAGACAACCGACCGAATACGGTAACCTATCCAGGGAAGTATCCCGAAGTGATTGCGGTAGGTGCCACTGATGCGAGTAACTGGGTATCGGAATTCTCTTCATTTGGAGCGGAAGCGGAAGTGTCGGCGCCAGGCGAAGCGATTTATAGTACATTGAAGGACGGCACATACGAAATTATGAGTGGAACGTCGATGGCTGCACCTCACGTTTCTGGAATGCTCGCATTGATGAAGGAGAAGTATCCGAACTATTCGAGCACGCAATTACGTAATGCGCTGAAGAATAATACGAAGGATCTTGGTGTCAAAGGATGGGATCCATATTACGGTCAAGGGTTAATACAAGGAGATCTCGGTCATTACAAGATTTGGCCTGCAAAGCAGAATGTGTCGGATGAGAAAGTATGGAGCATTACGTATAACCGCCCGGTAGATTCAGAGAGCGTGATTGAAGAGAATTTTTACGTGACAGATAGCTTAGGGTATCGTCATGATGTGTTTCCTATGTTAGTTGAAAGCAATCAGATGGAATATACGATCGTTCAAGTCCATACATGGGAACCTTACCAACGCGGCGAAACGTATACGCTGTGGATTGAAGATGTGAGAAGTGAAGACGGAACGAAGTTGAAAGAGAACGTGAAGATGGAGTTTACGATTCAACAATAAGTATTAAAAACGATCATTCAAGGGAGTCCTTGATTGATCGTTTTTTGCGTGAAACTCGTTGGAATGTATATGCGGTAGAGTCTGTTTTACGCGTTTAGTGAGTTGAAGAGGGAAGTGTGATAGTTTGGTTCGGATAGATTGTATGTGGATTACGTACAATGGATTGGTTTGCTTGGAAAATTTCTTGTACGATAGCAGCGATTTGAGCATTCGTTACATTTTCCTCGCTATGCCTTTTAGCGATGGACCAAAGCGTATCTCCTGGTTGAATGACGTAGGAAGATTCATCCGTTACGTTGTCATTTGTTTTCGTCCGGTTGTTGACGAGTGCTGTTGTCACTTCGAGTCCACGACCTGAATCGATGCTGCTGTCACCGAAAGTATAGATTGTTGTGTATTCACTAGGAATGGTACCGTCTGCAAGTGCGTTGGCAAATGGATTGGCTTCTCCGTTGTAAATTTTTTTGAATGTGCCGTCTTCTGTTTCAATATCTTTGTTGAGTAAATAGGCAGCGAAGTGTTTATGTGTTCGATTACTTGGATGGTATTCATCGTATAAATAAAAATCATTCGGTTCCAAATCTGCAGTTTCCGGTGTGTAATATTTACTGTCTGTAGAATAGATTCCGTAGCCGCCATGTGTTTCTTGTTGTTCAGTCGTCGGGAACTGGTCACTATTATCTTCGGAAGCTAGCGCATACCCATAGGCTGGTACCCAGTCAGAAATTAAATAGAACCCCATGCTTTTGTAGCCATAAGCTTCGAATCCTTGTTCTTCTATATCGGCATTTAGTTGCGGTAGATTACCAAACAACACATGGACATCCTGTGGTGCGTCATCGGATGCTACATACGTATTGATCTTGTCAACGACTTGTTGGTTTCTCATATCTTCGAAGCTTGTCAAATCGGCGCGCTCATCTTTAAAACGATTGGGCAATAAGACTGTTTTCGCTCCTGCTTCTACGAGGTTTTTCGTCATAGTCAAAGCTGCATCGCTGGAAAGTTCAGCAGCCCGCTCGTCTCCAAGATCAGCAACCGTATACGCATCATTGCCTCCAACGCTAATAATGTATAACGCTTTAGGATCAGCTTTACCGTCATGTTCTTTTAAAAAGGTGTCCGTTTGTTGCACGCCACCCCAGCCTGTTAACCAAGTAGACCAGTTCGAGCGTTCATCTTCTGCACCTTCTTTTCCAGTAAGCACGCCAGAAAATGCTCCACCTACTGCGTAATTCGTCAGGTTGTCGTAATCACCTGCGAGTTCTTTTGCTAGATATTCTGCGAAGATACGTCCATTCGAGTAACGCCCTTTATAATAATGTTCAGTTTCCGCTTTTACATACATTCCGTCGTCAGGATCAAAACCTTCCGCTGGTTGCGCAGCCAATCCCGTCGATGCGATGGATAAGCTGAATAATAGTGTCAAAATGAGAGTGAATATTGAGTTCTTTTTCATTGTTGCCTCCTAATGTTTGTGATGAAAAAATCAAATATTTCATTCCAACGACACTCTACCACATTGAGTAGCATAGCATAAATTTTAAAAAATCTGCAAATTCCGATAAATAATCTATGCTGAAACTTGTCGAAATGAACAGACATTTGTAAAATGCCCCTATAAAGCTACATGTTGTTATATAATGAACGATAGGGAAACATTGCGATTGACTAGAATCATAATGGTAACGATCGATAGATTATTTTTTCGGAGGGAAACAATGGACTTCTTTGACAAGTTGAATGAGCAACCAATTGAACGGGATGAGCGGGTCTATAATTCTGAAGGCTACGATAGGCAGGGGTTTAATAAAGCGGGATATAATCGTCATGGCTACAACGCGCAAGGCTATAATTCGAGCGGTTTTGATATGTATGGCTTTGATGCGCGAGGATTTGATAAGAACGGTTATAATAACCAAGGCTACGACGAAGATGGATTTAAAGCAACAGGCTTTGATAAAAACGGCTTTAACCGACAAGGCTATAATCGATACGGTTATGATGCACAAGGCTACAATAAGCAAGGCTATAATGTGCAAGGATATGATCGAAATGGATATAAGGCAGACGGATATAACAGGCAAGGGTATCATAAAAATGGATTCAATAAAGAAGGCTACGACATTCAGGGCTATAAGCGAGACGGTTTCAATAAACAAGGCTATGACCGAGAAGGCTTTGATAAAAATGGCTACAACCGACAAGGCTATAATCGGGACGGCCTCAATAAACAAGGCTATGATTTGTATGGTTTTAATTCGGAAGGGTATACGAAATTCGGTTACGACCGGCGTGGATTTTCACGCGAAGGAAAACATGCGAATGGCACGATGTACGATAAGCGCGGTTTTGATTTCCATGGAGTTCACCGGACGGGTGGTTTGTATGACGAATCAGGCTATGATCAAGACGGTCATGACGAAACGGGTTTCAATGCACAAGGTTATGATAAAAATGGTTTTACTGCTGAAGGCAATCACATTAGCGAAATTACGTATGATCGCTTCGGCTATGACGCGAACGGTTTTAATCGAATAGGGTTCAATAAAGAAGGATATGACAAAAATGGCTACGATAAACATGGTTATGATAAAGAAGGATACAAAGCGAACGGTTTTAATATCCAGGGCTATGATCGGCAAGGATATGATGCAGATGGGTTTAACCGAGCGGGCATCGACAAAGATGGCTATAATCAGGATGGCTTTAATCGCTTCGGTTATAATCGGGAAGGTTTTGGTCGGAACGGATTTAATCAGCAAGGCTATGATTCTGAAGGCTTCAATCAACAAGGCTATGACATCAACGGCTATGATCGCGAAGGTTACGATAAGGCGGGGCGTGATGTAAAAGGTTTTAGTCGAGAAGGCAATCACGCGAACGGCACGAAGTATGATGCTAAAGGGTATAATGTAAATGGCTTTAATAGGAACGGAATTCATTTGAATGGCAGTTTGTACGATGAACAGGGCTATGATCATGAAGGATATAATGTAGCGGGTTTTAACAAACGGGGTGTGGATAGAAGAGGCTTCACACAAGACGGTAGTTTAGTAAACGACAAACTGTATGATTCGTCAGGCTATGATCAAGAAGGGTTTAATAGAAGAGGTTTTAATAAAGAGGGCTATGATCGATATGGTTACGATCGCTATGGGTACGATGAAGATGGTTTCAATGCAGCTGGCTATAATATTAAAGGCTATAATCGTCAAGGCTATGATCAAGACGGCTTCGATCGTTTCGGCATCGATCAGGAAGGATATAATCGGGAAGGTTTTAATAAAATCGGTTATAATCGGCAAGGTCTTGGCAGAAATGGCTACAGTCGCCAAGGCTATGATGCAGAAGGCTTCAATAAACAAGGCTATGACATAAATGGTTTTAACCGACAAGGCTACAATCGCTTCGGTTACGACGTGCGCGGTTTCAATCGCGAAGGAAAACACGCGAATGGAACAAAGTATGATACGAAAGGTTTGGATCGTAACGGTTTTACTGTACAAGGCATTCATAGTATAACAGGGAAACTGACTGATGAAGAAGGGTACGAACAAGCGGGCTATGATGCGGAAGGTTACGATCGCACTGGCTACGACCGAAAGCGGTTGGATCGCCAAGGGAGAAATGTTTGGGAGAAGTAAATAGAGAAGGTTGTCGTAAAAAGTCGTTTGCATAGACTTTTTGCGACAACTTTATTTTTTTAGTTGAAAAATATTCATTCTTTAACAACGACTAACACGTCATTTTCTGGAGTGATGCTAATGCTTTTTTCGGAATAATCCCCAACCATTCGTGAAAGTGGCGTCGTTTTCACAGCGTGATTTCCTTTCGCAAATACGAGTAAAAATCTATCCTCCAGCACTTCGATGCCGTGAGTACTGCCTTTAAATTTGATATTCAATGAGTTTTCAATTTGATCTTCTGTTGTATACGGACCGTAAACCATTGCTTGATCCCAGTCGAAATCAGTTAAAGGGGAAAGCGCAATTTCAGTTAAACCACTTTTCGCAAGTTCTTCAATATTTTTCCCGAGTATATAATCTTCAGTTGCCCGATTGATGAAAAACAGACTGCCTGCTGTACCGAACAAAACAACTGCGATTATCCAAGGTACCCATTTTTTTAGCACGTCATGCACCTCTTTCCTATCTACTGTATCACGAAATGAACAGCATGGTAAGTGGATTGAGCGGAAGTCTGATTGCGCTCATAGAAAGTGCTCTCGCGCTCATAGAACGTGCTCCCGCGCTCATAGAAAGTGCTCTCGCGCTCATAGAACGTGCTCCCGCGCTCATAGAAAGTGCTCTCACGCTCATAGAAGGTGCTTTCGCGCTCATAGAAGGTGCTCTCGCGCTCATAGAAGGTGCTCCCGCGCTCATAGAAGGTGCTCTCGCGCTCATAGAACGTGCTCTCGCGCTCATAGAAGTTGCTCCCGCGCTCATAGAACGTGCTCCCGCGCTCATAGAAGGTGCTCTCGCGCTCATAGACCACATCCGCCCCTCCATAAAAGACCATCCTCTCGCGTAGAGAAGATGGTCTTTATCATCACGAACTCTTTATTAATGAAGTAGCATGTAATAGATTCCTTGATTTAGTAATCGTGGCAGGTGGAGCGGGATCTAAGCTTTCTTGTGCAATTTGCAAAATATCATTTGGATGAATCCACGGTCTGTTTTGGATTGCGCTCGTTTCTTCGTGTGTTAAATAGCCTTTGTAAGCAGTTAAGCTGCGTCGTAAATAGCCATCACGAATACAAGCTTCCTGTACTCCGACATTTAAAATTGAACGTAAGTGGCCAAGTACGGATGCAGCATACGCTACGCTCGTTGAGTGGGCAATGGCACCTGGAATATTGCTGACACAATAATGAACTATACCATTTTCAATATAAATAGGGTCTGCATGTGTCGTCTCACGAAAAGATTCCAGCGCACCGTCTGTATCATTGCTAATATCTACAATTACAGAGCCTTTTTCCATTAAATTCAGCATGTCCCGATCGATCAAATATTCTGTATTACCCTTTGGCCACTTTACACAGTTAATGACCATATCGATTTCAGGAAGCAATTTGGCGATATTTTCTTTAGTGGATAATTGTGTATTGACGGTTTCGTTATACAATTGACCAATCTCACGCAACGTTCCAAAGTTAATATCCATGACAGTGCACCAAGCGCCTAATGAATGAAGAACTTGTAATGCAGACTTCCCTACAAGGCCGCCGCCAAGAATGAGAACTTTCATACCCGGAGCGCCGCCAAGCCCACTGACGAATTTACCTTTTCCACCGTTAATGGTTAGCATCGCCTGTAACCCCATTAAAGCACCTTGTTTGCCGGCTGCTTCACAGTTAACGGAACCGTATCTATGGGAATCTTCAGCAGTAAACGCAATACATTTACTATCCAAAATTGCTTGTACTTGCTGTTCGTGGGCTGCCGGATGAATACATGTATAAACGATTTGATTTTCTTTCAGCAGCGGATATTCAGCTTCTTCGATTTCCTTCACTTTTGCGACCATGTCTGACCGGTCATATAGTTCTTCCATCGTTTCTACAATTTCCGCACCGTATTGTTCGTATTCTTCATTTGTAAAACCTGCCATTTTGCCCGCATCTCGTTCGACGAGTACGGTATGTCCGTCTGCTTTGATCGTACTCACTTCTACAGGCGTTGCGATCACTCTATATTCTCCTGCTTTACGATCTTTCAACACGCCTAAAATCATATGGGTTCCTCCTAAAAACGCTAATGTATATACAGTCAATAGAGATAAAGTTTCTATTTCCCTATACTAAATGAGTAAACTGTCAGATTCAATAGATATTTACTATCTCTTTTGTAGATGTTGCGACACCAGCAAAAAAATTATAAATGACTTGAAACTTATTTCGAATTCTTCCGTCTGTACGGTACTTAGAACATGTGGAGGTAGAATGATGAAAAAGATTTATAGCTACTTACTGTTACTTGCCAGCTTACTATTATTTATAATGAATAATGACGTGAAATGGAATTTGAATGAAGTTCCTCTGTTCCATAAACAGTCGGGTACAGCGTTTGCGCAAACAGTTAAAGACCAACCTGCGACTTCGATAAAACAATTCGAACATGTGTTAACATTACAGGAGCGACAGCCGATTTATATGATGACCGATCATCTCGTGAAAATTGGTGAATTAGAAGCAGATTATCCGGTAGCCATTATGGGCGAAGACGAAGCATACTATGAACTTCGTTTGGCGAATATGGATGTGTATATTCCGAAAGGCCGTGGTGTTGTTGAGAACCGAAAAGAGCTATCTACGATGAATACGAGTCGATTCGCTACAGTGGAAACAGTAGCACCTACAAAAGTTCATACGGCAGCTACTGCGGAAAGTGACGTGTGGATGCAATTAGAAGCAGGTTATCATTACCCAGTTATGCAAGAAGTGGACGGATGGTTTGTTGTGAAAATTGGGGAACGGCCGGGATACATACGAAAGCAATCCGTGACAGTTGATAAAGGACTGCCCGTGCTTGTGTACCATCAAGTATTGCCGCGTGCGCTTATGCAAACGACGATGAGTACGATTTCATTAGAGAATTTTGAACAGCAAATGAATTACTTGGCTGAACAACAATTTACGACACTTACTTCCCGTGAACTATATCAATATTTGGAAGGACGATTAGTTGTACCAAGTCGCTCTATTGTGATTACGTTCGATGACGGCTTACTTTCTTCAAAAGAGTATGCGTATCCAGTGTTAAAGAAACATGGATTTACGGCGCCGCATCATATCATTTCTTCGCGTATGGATCGGGGGAAAGGGGCGCCTGTATTTGACGGTGGCGGATTATTGAACTATTTATCAGCGAGTGACTTGCCTGAGATGAAAGATGTATTTCAATTCGAGGCTCATACAAGCGAGTTACACGAGTTGAATCGTGAGACGAATTTAGGAGTCGTTTTTGATCATACACAGGAGGAAATTACAGCGGATTTACGCAAAAATCTACAGCATGTGCCTGCAGCAGTTTCCATTGCCTATCCATATGGTTTATATAACGAGCAATTTATCGAAGCAGCGAAAGAAGTAGGGTTAGTAATCGGCTATACGACAGTAGAAGGCTATGCGAATATGGATAGTTCGAATTATGAAGTGAACCGATTTGGCATGACAGAAAGAAGGACGTTTGAGCAATTTACTACGTATGTGGATGGGGACATGACGTGGCCATAGAAAAGAGTGAGTAGCATAGATGAATGAGATGAATCAAATTATGAACGAGCATTCGCGTTATTTAGTCCGGATTGCTTATTTATACGTCAAAAATTGGTCTACAGCAGAGGATGTTGTGCAAGAAGTGTTTGTAACATTCTTCCAGAAAAGCGACCAGTTTCGTAATGAAGCTTCATTGAAAACATATTTAACTAGAATGACAGCTAATCGTGCAAAAGACTATTTGCGCTCATGGAAACATAAAAAAGATGTGCTGTTCGATACGGTATTTATTTCTTCGAAAAGTACAGAGGAAGTGTTGTTAGAACAAGAACGCTTAGCCTCATTGGAAAAACATTTGTTTCAGTTGCCATTAAAATATCGCGAGCCGCTAATTTTATTTTATTATGATGAACAATCGATAGCCGAAATTGCGCTTTATTTGGAGTTGAATGAGAACACAGTGAAAACACGTTTGCGCAGGGCAAAGCAACAATTGAAAGAATTCTTTGCTGAAGAGGAGGGAGTGGACGAATGAATGACTTTAAACAGAAATTGGATCAAATGATGGGCGACACATCAGAGCAAGAAAGACGAATTAGACAACGAGTGCATGAAGAATTGCAACCTGCCCGTAAAAAACAATCGTGGCGCGTGCTATTCGTTACGGCATCATTACCAGTAGTCGCTTTAGTATTATTGCTTACTTTTATCCCTTCAAATCTACTTTCATCTGATGAAGGTCGTGGAGTGCCGTATGACCCCTTGGATGATTTAGCTAAAATTTCAGCATTGCAGAAAAAACAGCAGTTATCCACAATTGATTATGAAGAATTGTCACAATTACCGCGTTTTGACCAAGTAGATGGTCTGCGATACGTTGATAAAGATTCATTTACTATAGATGGAAGTACAGAAAAATTCCATACTGTAATGGAACGTAAATCCAATTTATTTGACGATATCGTCTACAAAGCGGGAGATGTAGTGCGCACGATGACGAATACAACTAGCCATTTGCCGACATACAATGATGTATATTATGAAGTATTTGCTGTTCCTGGAGACCGTGTCGTATTGAAAAATGGGGAATTGAAAATTAACGGAAAGCCATTGCCTTCAGATATGCTGGAGCGATATAAAAAACAAGGCATCATAATTGCAGGAGGTTATGATCAATTATTAAATGCAAGAGAGTATTTATTATTGAATCATTTCCCGGCGAGCGACTCGATACAAGGGGCGACGATTACACCTGTACACAAAATCTATGGTCAACTAGTTGGAATAGCTTCCGAAAAACAAACGAAGTCGATTTATCTCGATTATTTATCGGGTCAATTAACAGGTGATTACACTCCAGAGCAACTCTTTGACTTATATTTATACGATGACTTGCTAGGAATGCAGACGTTACCTCAGACTGCGGCCTTTACTAAGATTAATCGAAAAAGCCAACTGTTTTTAGAAGCCTCTTACCGAAAACTGACTGTTCTATCGGATAACCGAGTAGAAATGCGTTATCAATACGGACGTGAAGGAATTGCTGAGTATGTGTATGTAATGGAGTGGCACAAAAGCGAGCGACGCTGGGTTGTAGAAGAATAATATGGTAGAAATGAAGTAGATCGGCCACTAGCTAGAATAAACAGTCAATCAACTGTTTATATACTAGATGTGCCGGTCTATTTTCATTACGCAACAATATGCGATTAGGGAAATAAGTGCTTCTTAAATATATCTATAAATTCAGAAAGAAATTATAGGTAGTTTATCTTTATAGTAGAAATGAGTTTGATGGATCAGATGATAGGGAACGCTCTAATAAGAAAGAGAATAAACGGTTGCTATAGTGCCAACTGTAGAAGGAGGAAAAGCGAATGGATGATAACAACTTAAATAAGCCGGACGATAAAGGGAAAGTTGCGGATCCTAGCCGACGCCGTTTTGTAAAAAATACCGGTATTGCGGTGGGAGGAGTAGCGGGCGGTGCTTTATTTGGAGGATTGTTTACGAGCAAGTTCAATAAGGACAAAAATGAAGATTCTACGCAGACATCTAGTGGCTCAACTGAGAAACGCTATGAAGAAGCTCGAATGTTTTTCACTCGTTTTGCCGATTTCGCTATTCTTGAACAAGCGGTGGAACGTATTTATCCGGAAGACAAAAATGGACCGGGGGCAATTGAGCTCGGAGTTCCTTATTTCATCGATAAACAATTGGCAGGTCCTTGGGGATTGAATGCCAACGATTACAGGCAAGGTCCTTTTGGCAACGGTAACGGAACGGCTGCAGATGCGAGCTTAACACGTGGGGAGCTATTCATTAACGGATTACGACAAATGGAAGCAGAAAGTTCGAAGCGATTTGACGCAGTGTTTACTGAAGCGACAGAAGAACAGCAACTCGAGATTTTACAAGATTTTGCTGATGACAAAGTGAAGATCAAAGGAATCAGTTCCGCAAACTTCTTCGCATTATTACGGACAGCGACATTGGAAGGAGTCTACTGTGATCCGTTGTATGGAGGGAATCGTGACATGAAAGGCTGGAAAATGAAAGAATATCCAGGGGCAGTGGCGTCCTATGCGAATATGATTGAGGACAGTGAATTTATTTCTATGGATCCAGTGAGTTTAACAGATTATCAACCAAAATCACGTAAAGGGTAGGAGCGGATACTATGGCGAAAACATTGGAAAAAGTCGACGCGGTCATCGTAGGCTCTGGCTGGGCAGGCGGTATCGCAGCGGCAGAATTGACGAAAAAAGGCTATAAAGTTGTCGGACTAGAACGTGGAAAATCCCAAGTACGAGAAGATTTTATCGGCTCGAAAGACGAACTTCGATACGACAGTCGTAAAGTGATGTTCCAAGATTTAAAAAAGGAAACATTGACTATTCGAAATACGCCAGAAGAAACTGCATCTCCTAACCGAAGTAATGATACGAATGCAATTAACGGGACGGATACAGGAGGATCAGGAGTACATTGGAACGGCATGGTCTATCGTTGGCTTCCGACAGACTTTGAAATAGAAAGCAAAACAATTGAAAAGTATGGAAAAGATATTATCCCTAAAGAAATGAGATTACAAGATTGGGGAATTACATATGACGAGCTGGAACCATATTATGACCAGTTTGAAAAAACAGCGGGCATTTCAGGAGAACCCGACCCGTTACGCCCTAACCAACGTTCCGATGATTACCCAACACCACCGATGAAAGAAACAGAAATTATTCGTACGTTTACGAAAGCAGCGAAAGATTTAGGTTATCATCCATACCGGATTGCTTCAGCGAATCTCTCAGAAAACTATACGAATCCAGATGGCGAAACGATTAATGCATGTGTTTATTGCGCGTTTTGTGAAGCATTTGGCTGTGATTTCGGGGCGAAGTCAGACCCGATTGCAACTGTGCTTGCGACTGCAAATAAAACGGGGAATTTTGAGTTGCGTAATAATTCGTATGCGATTCGGATTGTTCATGAAAATGGCAAGGCGACAGGTATTAAGTATGTAGATACAGAAACAGGAGAAGAATTCATTCAGCCGGCTGACTTAGTTGTCGTCAGTGGATTTGTTTTCACGAATACGCGTCTAATGTTATTGTCGAAAATTGGCAAGCCGTATAATCCGCAAGATGAGACAGGTGTAATTGGCAAAAGTTTAACGGTTCATCAACGAAACTTAACTCATTTACGTGTGAGAGGATTTTTTGATGATAAAAAGTTCAACCGCTACGCTGGAACAGGAGCGTTAGGTGTAACAATGGATGATTTCAATATTGAGCAACTGGATCATCGCGAACATGATTTTCTTCACGGCTTTTGCTTGCGTACATCGCAACGCGGAGATCGTCCCATCACAAATAACCATGTCCCTCAAGGTACACCATCATGGGGGAAGGAATTTAAAGAGAAATCATTATATTATGCGAACCGTCGAATTGACGTTCAACAGCAAAACGGAGCATTGCCTTGGCGCTATAATTATATGGATTTAGATCCGACGTATACAGATATTTTCGGTGACCCTTTGTTGCGTGTGACGAGTAAATTCCATGAGCAAGATCGCAACATTGTACGATTTGCTCATCAACGTGCGAAAGAATTATTAGAGCAGATGGGAGCGGATCATATTACCGTTCCGGAAATAACAGATGAAACCGAATTTGATAAAACGTCCTTATCAGACCATACAGGTGGCGGAGTCATTATGGGCGATAATCCTGAGACGTCAGCTGTGAATAACTATTCTCAAGTTTGGGATATGGAAAACTTATTTGTCGTAGGGGCTTCTTCTTTCCCGCATCTTAGCAGTTCGAATCCAACGGCTACAGTCGGTGCTCTTGCGTATCGTGCAGCAGAAGGAATGATTAAGTTTCTAGAGAATGGGCAAGGCTTGCTTACAGAAGAAGGGAAGTAAGCTACTTTCCTAATACTTACAGCGAGGATGTGTGTCTATGAATGGCAGAGTAGCGATCCTTTTCGTTGTAATGATGCTGATGATAAGCGGCTGCGGACAATCGATTGAGACGAATATGTCTGAAACGATTCCGGACTTTGAGTTCACAACGCAAGATAACGAGTCGCTTAGTTTGAGTGATTTAAAAGGGGAATGGTGGCTTGCTTTCTTTTCGTATACACACTGCACCACTGTTTGCCCGAGAACGACTACTAATATGATTGCGATCTCAGATGAATTGAAACAATCGGGAATCACGCCTCGAATTGTCTCGTTTGGCATAGATCCCGAGAATGATACACCTGAAGTACTAACTACGTATGCACAAGAGTACGGAGCGGATTTACAGATATTCAGCTTTTTGACAGGCTATGATTTCGCAACGATTCAAGATTTATCAGTAAATACATTTCATGCCGTATTGGAAAAAGGCGCGCTCGATCAACGCTCGCACAGTTACTACTTTTATTTAATCAATCCTAAAGGGGAGATTGTTAAAAAGTATAATGGGATGAGTGAGCCTGAAAATCAGTTACTCGTAGAAGATGTAAAAGTGGTGTTGAGGTAAGTAAAACGTAAGGAAGACATTCGTTCACTAAAATTTATGTGAATGAATGTCTTTCTTCAAAGCCTGTTGATTAACCAAAGAAAGGAATTGCCATTTGGAAATGAGGTGCTTTTGACAAGTAGTTATAGAGGTTATGTAAGCTTTAGGATTCTCCCTGCAGAACCGGAAAGCGTATCGTCTGGAATCGCAAGCCGCAAGACACTTTAAGTCAGCCTTACTCCATCCAATTGCCATAGTCAAAATCGTTTTAAACTAAATGAACGAGAAAAATATACATAATATAGTGAATCAACAAACTTGTCTTTCTTCTAGTATAGCGGTAGAAAATAGCTCGATAATTTAGTGCTAAATGTAGAGATAATAAGTTGTCATTTTAAAAAGGATGAATTCCATGCACAATGAAATAAAAATAAGAATTCATGAATTAATTGATGAAGACTATCAAAAATTTGCTTCTGCGCTTATACCTACTAACGATAACGTGTTAGGTGTCCGTATGCCGGCATTGAGAAAATTAGCGAAAGAAGTCGCAAAGGGAGATTGGAGAACCTATTTAAAAACAGCAAGTGACGAGTCGTTTGAAGAAGTTATGTTACAAGGTTTAGTCATTGGCTATGTGAAGGCAGATATAGAAGAAATTCTGCATTATGTACAATTATTTATTCCGAAAATTGACAACTGGTCGATTTGTGATAGCTTTTGTGTCAGTTTAAAAATGACAAAGCAACACAAAGAACGTATGTGGGAATTTTTACAAACCTATTTACTTTCAGATAAAGAATATGAACTTCGTTTTGGAATCGTCATGCTGTTAGATTATTATATTGAATCAGAAACAATTTGCAGCGTACTCGCTTTGCTCAATAGCGTGAAGCATGAAGGGTATTATGTGAAAATGGCAGTGGCGTGGGCCATATCGATTTGCTTTATAAAATTTCCCGAAGTGACGATGGGCTATTTAGAAGAAAATGACTCGCTCGACAAGTTTACGTACAATAAAGCATTGCAAAAAATTACAGAATCATTGCGTGTAGATCCAGAAGTGAAGCGTGTTATACGCCAGATGAAAAAATAAAAAACTTGGCGAGTGACGCCAAGTTTTTTCATGTACATGTAAACGAATCCACATATTTCAAATCTAAACCATAATATTCCCAACGATAATGTCTCGGATCCCAGCGATAGCCTGCAATAGACGTTCTGCCTACAAATGTTGGATAATACCAAAATCCTTTATGCCTGGAAGTCCAAATGTACGTATACCGATAAAGGCATCCTGCAATACCACCTGGATCTACTGCACGTAAATTGGTTTCTGGATAACTGGGTGTTTGATTGGGAGGTGCGGATGTAGGCGGTCCTTGTTGAGCAGAACCTGCTGGACTCCCAGAATGCCCGTGATGTCCATGAGGCTCGTGATATCCTGGGTATACGGGCGTCATTGGATAAGATGGGTAGCCGGGTGAACCGCTTGGATACCCGGTTTGTCCCGGATAGCCTGGATAGGATGGTTGACTAGGGTATCCGGGATACTGCCAGGGCCAACTTGGTTGCGCAGGTTGTTGACTTGGTTGACCATGATATCCTGCGCCCGGCCACCCTTGTTGTGCCGGGGATGATGGACGGTTTTGTTGGTACACTTCATACTGGTGTCCGGGATAGCCTTCAGGTAATTGTGGATACCACATACCTTCTTCTTGTTGACTCAAAATACCACTCCTTTTCGTTATCCATAACGTATTTGTAAAATCGTGTGCGGAAAATTTATCTTTTTCTGCTATATCCAGTTAAAAGCATCGGAACGCATCAATGCGTTGTAAATCAATCCCTAAATACTCCCACCTATACCGACGTGAATTCCACTGAAAGCCTGCTACAGATGTCCTGCCGACAAATGTTGGATAGAACCAAAATCCTCTCGATCTTGAAGTCCATACATACGTAAATCGAAACAAGCAGCCTGAAATCGCACCAGGATCTACTGCAAACGTTTGAAATTCTGGATAGCTGGGTGTTTGGCTGGGTGGTGGCGAAGTAGGAGCCATTGCTTGCCCACCTTGTCCAGGACGCCCTGGCTGATTTGGTGACCCAGACTGTCCTGGAAACCACTGCGAACCGCCCATACCAGGAAACCACTGGGATCCTGGAAACCCAGGATGCCAAGGAGATGGTTGATGCCATCCCATGCCCCCGGGAAAGCCTCCGAACCATTGCTGTTGTCCTTGTTGTTGATTACCGAAATTTCCACCATGTTGATTCAATTCATCACTCCTTCTTTTCTACCTCTTGTTATCATATGCAACTCATTGTAAATTTGACTTTCCCTTCATTCGTCTGTTCAGTGTGATAAACTAAAGGAAAGGAAGTGGATACAGATGGATGAAAATAAACCACATATTTTAATAGTAGATGGAATGGCATTGCTGTTCCGTTCATTTTTTGCAACGGCTCATAGTGGGCAGTTTTTCCGGAATGCGTTTGATGTACCGACGAATGGTGTTCAAGGGTTTGCCAGACATACAATGAGTGCGATATCGATTTTCCAACCGACACACTTAGCAGTTTGCTGGGATATGGGAGCTAAAACATTTCGAAATGAATTATTTTCGGACTATAAAGCACATCGTCCGGCACCAGCACCCGAATTAGTTCCACAGTTCGACATGGCAAGAGAAGTATCTGAAATGTTAGGATGGAAAAGTTATGGGATTCCAAATATGGAGGCGGATGATGTAATTGGCTCGCTAGTAGAGACGTGGAAAGACGAAGCGAAATTGACGATTGTTTCGGGGGATAAGGATTTATTGCAGTTATTGAAGCCCAACGTATTGATCGCTTTGACGAAGAAGGGCTTTACTCAGTATGACGAATATAATGAATTGCGTTTTATAGAAGAGTACGGAATTACACCAGCTCAGTTCATTGACCTGAAGGCATTTACTGGTGATGCGAGTGATGGCTATCCAGGCGTCAAAGGAATTGGACCGAAGACGGCTTTGAAGCTTATTCAACAGTATGGCTCGGTAGACGGTGTACTGGCAGCGAAGGAAAAATTAACAGCGGGAATTCAAAAGAAGCTTGCCACGGACGAGGAATTATTAATGATTTCAAAGGAATTAGCGACCATTCATTGTGAGATTACGCTAGACGATCCACTTGATCAGTTGCTCATTCCCGAATTTACTCAGGCGCGTGCGCAGCTGATGGAACAGCAGGGGTATTCTCTTATTGCTAAGCAAGGTTTAGCCGCTTTTCCTTTTTAATGGTTCGATCGTTACGAAGGTGAGAATGTCTTTATTCGGCTCATATGGGATCGAACGAATCGTGCTTTCACAATTACGGCTGCCATTATCGTGAACTAGTAAATATAAAGCTCCCTCTACATAATCATAGCCAACCAATACGACCCAATGATAGTCAAATGAAAACTGGCCGCGCCATTTGAATGTAAACCATTTATCGAATTTTAATGCGACTGGACGGTTTTCATCGATTTGGTGCAGTGCGTCTTCTACATTGCTCACTTGAATATGGTAGTCAGAGCCTAACAAGTTGGACAATCTCCGGACGAATCGCCGTGCGGATAATCCGATTTTTGTACCTCCTAACTGACGATAGAGTGTGTTTACATCAGGAGCAAGGCGATCAGGTAATAAATATTGTAAAAGTACGAATGCGGTAACAGGTCCACAGGCGGAAGGTTGATACGCAGGATTGATGTCTTGATCGTATTGAGACTTGCCTTGAACACTAATATATTTCGCCATAAGCTAGCACTCCCTTGAGAGTAAAACAGCGCCGACAGATGTCAGCGCTGATTTAGTATTGTTTTAAATCTTGACTCCATCAAGAAACTCGGTAACTTGTGCAGGAGATTTTGCGTTTGCACTGTGCAAATGGGCGTGTTTCTCGCCGTTTTTGAACACTAGCAAACTTGGAATACCCATTACATCATATTTTTCTGCAATTTCTGGAATAACATCACGATCCGCTTCATACCATGTGTAAGTATCGTATGTTTCTACGATTGGATCGATGAACATATCCATACGTTTACAGTCCGGGCACCAGTCAGCTTCAAATTTCACTAGTACGGGCTGATCGCTTGCAATGATTTCGTTAAATTCTTCTGCCGTTTTGATTTCTTTCATTTACATCGCCTCCATTCACTAAATAGTGTACAATGTTTCTAAGATGTTGTGTATTTTATTGCTTTTGAATGCTTTTTTAAAAGTCTGACAAAATGACAATTTAATATTGCAAAATAGTTTCATCTGTCTTATACTAAGCAATATAAGCAATGCGTATTTTTTTTACGCAATAAATGAATGAGTGTTCATTCAAAGATCAAGGGAGGATTGCACGTGACTTATCAAATTAGAAAAGCGGCAGTTTTAGGATCGGGCGTAATGGGTTCTGGTATTGCAGCGCACTTAGCCAATATTGGCATACCTGTTCTTTTACTGGATATTGTACCACCGAAATTAGGTGCAGATGATGAAGCAAAGGGACTTACTTACGAAGATCCAAAATTCCGCAACAAGTTTGCAGCTACTGCATTAGAAAAATTGCTGAAGCAAAAACCAGCACCTCTAACAACAAAGAGAAATCTTTCGTTACTTACACCAGGAAATTTTGAGGACCACTTAGATCAATTAAAAGATGTTGATTGGATCATTGAGGTTGTCGTTGAAAACTTAGATATTAAAAAGAGCTTATATGAAAAAATAGAAACTGTCCGCAAGCCGGGAACGATCATTTCATCCAATACATCTGGTATTAGTATAGAGGCGATGGCTGAAGGGCGTTCAGAAGATTTCCAAAAGCACTTCCTAGGAACGCATTTCTTCAATCCTCCAAGATACTTAAAACTACTGGAGATTATACCAACTATGTCTACCGCTCCTGAAGTTGTAGAATTTATGACTACATTTGGTGAAGACCGTTTAGGCAAGGGAGTCGTTATTGCAAAAGATACACCGAAC
Organism: Sporosarcina sp. PTS2304; assembly: GCF_003351785.1. Lineage (GTDB taxonomy): Bacteria > Bacillota > Bacilli > Bacillales_A > Planococcaceae > Sporosarcina. Next base: position 1,736,224 of record NZ_CP031230.1, on the reverse strand, counting down.
TTTATCGCGAACCGTATAGGTACATATGGTTTGCAAGTGACATTGCATGAGATGCTAGCACGCGGCTATACTATTGGCGAAATTGACTCGGTCACAGGAACACTGATCGGTCGTCCGACGTCTGCGACATTCCGTACACTAGATGTGGTAGGGCTCGATACGTATATGCATGTTGCTAAAAATGTATATGATCAAACGATCGGTGATGAACAAAAAACATTTGAACTTCCAGAAGTCGTCAAGATGATGATTGATAACGGTTGGATTGGTGCGAAAGCAAAACAAGGTTTCTACGTAAAACAAGGGAAAGATATTCTTCAACTAGATATGAACACATTAGAATATATTCCTACTGAGAAAATGAAAGCGCCTTCAATCGAGATGGCGAAACAACAAAAAGGACTTGCGAATAAAGTGAAAACATTGCTGTATGCCAAAGACCGCGCAGGTGAGATTTTATGGAGTACACTGACTCCCACTATGTTGTATGCCGCAGAACTTCATGGAGAAATTGCAGACGATATTGTAGCAATCGATAATGCGATGAAATGGGGCTTCGGCTGGACGCAAGGACCATTCGAAATTTGGGATGCCATCGGTGTGAAAAAGTCTGTTGAGCTATTGAAAGCAGAAGGCAAAGAAATTCCTGCATTCGTGAAATCATTACTAGATCACGGCTTTGAAACTTTCTATAAAGAAGAAGAAGGAGATGTCTATTACTTTGACGGCTCTGATTACAAATTAGTTGAAGTAAATGAAAAAGCGATTAACTTGAAGCTCTACAAGAAAAAACATGGAGTGATAAAGAAAAATTCGGGTGCTAGTTTAATCGACATGGGCGATGGTGTCGCTTTACTTGAATTCCACTCGCAATCCAATGCAATTGGTCTGGATATTATTCAAATGATTAACTTTGCCGTCGATGAAGTAGAGAAGAATTTTAAAGGGCTCGTCATCGGCAACCAGGGGAAAAACTTCTGCGTCGGTGCAAACCTTGGAATGATTTTAATGGAAGCGCAAGATGACAATATTTTTGAACTAGACTTTGTTATTCGTTCGTTCCAAAATGCCATGATGAAGATTAAATACAGTAACAAACCAGTCGTAGCGGCTCCATTCCAAATGACGCTTGGCGGCGGAGCGGAAGTATGCTTACCGGCTGCTCATATTCAAGCAACTATGGAGACGTACATGGGCTTAGTAGAAGTAGGGGTCGGCTTGATACCAGGTGGTGGCGGAAACGTTAACTTGTATCAGAAACATTTGAAAGGCTTGCCGAACGGTGTACCGACCGACTATCAGCATATTGCCAATAAAGTATTTGAATCTATCGCAATGGCGAAAGTTTCGACTTCTGCTGATGAGGCGAGAGAAAACAACTTCCTCGACTTTGCGGATGGTGTAAGCGTGAATGCCGACCATCAGATTTACGATGCGAAACAAGCGGCACTTGCGTTATATGAAGCGGGGTATGTATCACCAAAGAGAGAGAAAGTACCGGTAACAGGAGATTCAGGTTATGCGACATTATTATTAGCTGCGGAAGGTATGCATATTTCTGGATTCATCAGCGATCATGATGTGAAAATCGCGAAGAAACTAGCGTACGTACTAGCTGGCGGAAAAGTTCCATACGGCACACGAGTCGATGAGCAGTATTTGCTGGATCTCGAGCGCGAAGCATTTTTGAGTCTAGTAGCAGAGCCGAAATCACAACAGCGTATGCAACATATGCTTGTGAAGGGGAAACCGTTACGCAACTGATGAAGGATATGATAAAGGAGGAAATAGCATGCGCGAAGCAGTAATTGTAGCCGGTGCTCGAACACCGATTGGAAAAGCAGGAAGAGGTTCATTAGCGACGGTGCGTCCTGATGATCTGGGAGCATTAACGATAAAGGAAACATTGAAACGTGCAGGAAATTATGATGGACCGATTGATGATGTAATCATTGGTTGTGCCATGCCGGAAGCTGAGCAGGGCATGAACGTAGCGCGTAATATCGGTGCACTGGCGGGGTTACCTGATACGACACCCGCTGTGACGATTAACCGTTTTTGTTCATCCGGTCTACAGTCCATCGCATATGCGGCTGAACGAATTATGCTCGGTCATGCCGAAGTGATTTTAGCCGGTGGTGTGGAGTCGATGAGTATGGTGCCGATGATGGGCAATACGATTCGACCGAATGTCAAACTAGCGGAAGAGGCACCTGAATATTACATGGGAATGGGACATACAGCGGAACAAGTGGCGCAGAAGTATGGAATTTCCCGGGAAGACCAAGATGCGTTCGCAGTTGAATCGCATAAACGCGCAGAAGCCGCAATTAAAGAAGAGAAGTTTATAGAGGAAATTGTACCAGTTGAAGTGACGAAACGCTTCGTCGATGAGCAAGGCAAATACCAGGAAAAGACGTTATTATTTGAAATGGATGAAGGGGTACGTCCTGGCACAACGACAGAAGTGCTTGGAAAATTACGTCCAGCATTTGCGGCGAAAGGATCGGTTACTGCCGGAAATGCCTCCCAAACATCTGATGGCGCTGGAATAGTGCTGGTGATGGATTCAGAAGTGGCTGCGCAACGAGGTTTACAACCGCTAGCAAAATTCCGTTCATTTGCGGTGGGCGGCGTACCTCCGGAAATCATGGGCATCGGGCCGATTGAAGCGGTGCCTAAAGCATTGAAACTAGCAGGTTTATCGCTAGAAGATATTGATCTGTGGGAGCTCAATGAAGCATTCGCGTCACAATCACTTGCCGTTATTCGCGAACTTGGACTAGATATGGACAAAGTGAATGTCAACGGTGGAGCGATTGCGACAGGTCATCCACTCGGAGCGACTGGAACGGTTTTGACATTAAAATTAATTCATGAATTGAAACGACAAGGGAAAAAGTTTGGTGTAGTGACGATGTGCATCGGTGGCGGAATGGGTGCAGCAGGGGTATTTGAAGTTCTCTAAATAAAAACATATGGAACTGGGGGAAATGATATGACTAACGCTATGGAGGGAAAGACTATGACAGAATTCGTAAAAGGTGGAGCATTTTTAACAGAGGATCTTGACGCGACACGCGTATTTACACCAGAGGATTTTACAGATGAGCAGAAAATGATCGCTAAAACAACGGAAGAGTACGTTAAAAATGATGTGACACCGTTAATCGAAAAGTTGGAGAACCATGAATTTGAACACTCGGTCACTTTATTAAAGAAAGCTGGAGATCTGGGATTGCTGGCGGCTGATGTTCCGGAAGAATATGAAGGACTTGGTCTAGATAAAATTTCATCCGCATTAATTGCAGAAAAATTGTCTGTAGCAGGTGGCTTTTCTATTACGCACGGTGCACACGTCGGGATAGGTACATTACCAATCGTATTATTCGGAAACCATGAGCAAAAGATGAAGTATTTACCAAACTCTGCAAGTGGCGCGAAAATTTCAGCTTATGCTTTGACAGAGCCAAGTTCAGGTTCAGATGCATTAGGTGCGAAAACAACTGCGAAACTGAATGAAAAAGGTACACATTATGTACTAAACGGTGAAAAGCAATGGATTACGAACTCAGCATTTGCGGATGTCTTCGTCGTGTATGCGAAAGTGGATGGAGATAAGTTCACAGCGTTCATCGTCGAGCGTGACTTCCCGGGAGTTTCAGTAGGTCCTGAAGAGAAGAAAATGGGGATTAAATCATCATCTACGCGCACATTAATTTTAGAAGATGCTGAAGTACCGGTTGAAAACTTGTTAGGTGAAATTGGCCGAGGTCATATTATTGCATTTAACATTTTGAATATCGGTCGCTACAAGTTAGGTGTCGGAACAGTAGGTGGATCCAAACGAGCGCTGGAATTAGCTATCAAATATGCGAATCAACGTAAACAGTTCGATACGCCGATTTCTTCATTCAATCTAACGAAAGAAAAATTCGGTACGATGGCTTCTATGTTATACGCAACTGAGAGTCTGATTTATCGTACGGTCGGTTATTTTGAAGAACGCAATGCAGCTATGAGTACTGAAGAGCAAAAAGACGGCGCAAAAGTAGCAGCTTCCATCGCGGAATACGCTATAGAATGTTCTATCAACAAAGTAGTAGGTTCTGAAGTATTAGATTATATTTCAGATGAAGCTGTTCAAATCCATGGAGGATATGGCTTCATGGCAGAATACGAAGTAGAAAGAATTTACCGTGACTCACGAATTAACCGTATTTTCGAAGGGACGAATGAAATTAACCGCATGATCGTACCGGGTACATTCCTTAAAAAAGCAATGAAAGGCGAGTTGCCGTTACTTCAGCAAGCACAAGCATTGCAAGAAGAATTGCTGATGCTCATGCCTGAAGAAGTAAGTGATGAAGCACTAGCCCAAGAGAAAGTACTTGTGAAAAATGCGAAAAAGATCGGTATCTTAGTGGCGGGCCTTGCAGCGCAACGTTACGGTACAAAGCTGGATCAAGAGCAAGAAATTTTAGTCAACATCGCAGATATCGCAAACGATATTTTTGGAATGGAATCTGCTTTGCTACGTACAGAGAAAGCTATTTTGAAAAATGGTGAAGAAAAAGAAAACCAAAAACTATTGTACACTCAAATTTTCTGTCAAGAAGCGTTCGGACGTATCGAAGCAGCAGCAAAAGAAACACTATTAGCTTCTGTAGACGGCGACAACCAGCGCATGATGATCTCCGCGTTGCGTAAACTTACTCGCAATAACCCATACAATCTCATCGCGAAAAAGCGCGAAGCAGCCGAGAAATTGATTGAAGCTGAAAAGTACATCGTGTAATGTAGACAGATTGGAAAAGCGCCTCTTTTTGTGAGGCGTTTTTTGTTTGTTCCGCTCATAGACATGTTCGTTCCGCTCATAGATCACGTCCGTGCGCTCATAGACATCGCACCACACTTATTGCAAGCTCACAAAGTTACCACGGAATTCAGTTATTTGCTATACTGAAAAAAAGGGGGACTGACCATTATGACAATTACATATTACGGCTATCCAAAATGCGGCACTTGCCGTAAAGCAAAGAAGTGGCTGGAGAATGAAGGTTTTTCATTTGAAGAAGTGAATATAGCGGAACAACCTCCAAGTGAAAATACTTTGCGCACACTCATTGATCATTCGGGACTTGAAATGAAAAAGTTTTTTAACACAAGCGGCATGAAATATCGAGAACTCCAATTAAAGGATAAGCTACCTACTATGACAGACGAAGAAAAAATCGCACTGCTCGCATCTGATGGAATGCTCATTAAACGCCCTATCGTTTCGGATGGTCAAAAGGTTACTGTAGGATTTAATGAAGGAACATTTTCAGAAACATGGCAGAAGTGAACATAGATTCTTGTCTTTCAGTAGGAACTATGGCAAACTAACTATAGACAAACTATTATATTTTTGGAGGTAAAGACATGAGCACACCAAAAGAATTGCGTTATTCAGAAGAGCACGAATGGGTAAAAGAGGAAGACGGTAAATACCGTATCGGCATCACACATTTCGCACAGTCTGAACTAGGGGATATTGTATTCGTTGAATTGCCGCAAGTAGGCGATCAATTGAAATCAGACGAGCCTTTCGGTAGCGTTGAATCAGTAAAAACTGTTTCTGAATTGTACGCTCCATTAACAGGTAAAGTAGTAGAAGTGAACGAAGAGCTTGAAGACAGTCCAGAGCTTGTAAACGAATCTCCGTACGAAGGTGCTTGGATGGTCGTTGTGGAAATCGAAGACAAAGCTGAGCTAGATGCATTGATGACAGCAGAGCAATACGAAGAAATGACAGCTGGCGAATAAGAAAATCAGAAAAGCGCTGGAACGATTCAGCGCTTTTTTTATACTGTAGGAGGAAACTGGATGGATCCGAAAGTACTCATTGTGGAAGGTGGTTCCGATCGTAAACGATTGCTACCTTTATTAGCGGAGCCAGTTGAAATCATTTGCACGAATGGAACGATCAGCTCCTATCATATCGAAGAATTACTGGATCCTTATGAGAACTATGACCTTTTTGTTTTCATGGATGCAGATAATTCAGGGGAATCCATCCGTAAATTATTCAAACAGCTTTATCCCGAAGCAACGCATTTATATACAGATCGTCTCTACCGTGAAGTGGAAACGACTCCAAACAAAGTATTGGCCAATGTACTAGTCGCCGCTAATTTCAAAGTACATTCTAAATATTTGGCAGGTGGAACGAATGAATAATTGGACAAATGAAATGTGGAAACGTGAACAGGCTGCAGAACCACTCGCCGCTTTTTATTTGTACACACCCATGTGTGGAACATGTGCTGTTGCCTCTAAAATGTTAACCGTAATCGAAGCGATGCGTCCTGATTTACCCGTTGGCAAAGCAGATCTTAATTATGTTCAAGAGGTAGCTGTAGAATATGAAATCGAAAGCGTCCCCTGTTTGATTGTTCATCGCAAAGGACAACCGACAGAGAAAATATACGCCTTTCAATCCGTTCCTTATTTACTCGAGAAACTCAGTTGACACTAGAATTAGAAGTGTGGTATAAGTAGTACAATCAATTGAATATCGAAACTCTTATAACGAGCGGTGGAGGGAAGTGCCCTACGAAGCCCGGCAACCATCACATACGTGAAGTGGTGCCAATTCACTCAGAGCAATTCGCTTTGACAGATGAGAGAAATGGAGCGTACATACTATTTGATACGTTAGACCTTTCTGCTCGCCTGCAGAAAGGTCTTTTTATTCCAAAAGCGAAATGCGCCATCAAGGCTCGACAGGCACTGGAGAACTTATCGAACAGGTGCGTCGTTTGCACCTTTTCGAAAAGATCGAAGTGACCCGAGAGCCTGGCGCATACAGCTAGATGAACCAAAAGCGAAATGCGCCATCAAGGCTCGACAGGCGTTGGAAGACTTTCAACAAAGGCGCCATTTGCCTTTTTGTAAAGTCTGAAACGACCCGAGAGCCTGGCGCATACAGCTAGATGAACCAAAAGCGAAATGCGCCGTCAAGGCTCGACAGGCACTAAAGGAAATACAATTACAAAGAAATAGATTGAATAGGGCGGTGCAGAAAATGATTCAACTAACAAACGTTCATAAAAGATTCCAATTGAACCGTTCAGAAATTGTTGCAGTCGATGACGTAACAATGACCATCCAAGAAGGAGAAATTTTCGGCATCATCGGCTATAGTGGAGCAGGGAAAAGTACCTTGATCCGATTGCTAAATGGTCTGGAACAACCGACTTCTGGCAGTATTATAATTCACGGGCAAGAAATGACAACACTTTCAGGTACAAGTCTGCGAAATGCTCGTCAGAAGATCAGCATGATTTTCCAGCACTTTAATTTACTATGGTCGCGAACTGTAGAAGATAATATCGCTTTCCCACTTGAAATTGCTGGCGTGAAAAAGTCCGAACGCAAACGTAAAGTGAAAGAATTGATTGATCTTGTTGGCTTAACAGGTCGTGAAAAAGCCTATCCAGCACAATTATCAGGCGGACAGAAACAGCGTGTTGGTATTGCACGTGCACTTGCAAATGATCCTGAAGTTTTACTGTGCGATGAAGCGACTTCGGCACTTGATCCCGAGACAACGAATGCCATATTGGATTTATTAACAGACATTAATGAACGTTTAGGTCTAACGATTGTACTCATTACACATGAAATGCATGTAATCCGCAAAATTTGTCACCGTGTAGCAGTAATGGAAGTAGGGAAAGTAGTAGAAATGGGCAACGTACTCGATGTGTTTCAGTCGCCACAAGCAGATATTACTAAACGTTTTATCTCGCAAGTGACGGATACAGCAGACACGGACGCTGCTATGGCACATTTACAGGAAGAATCTCCGCAAGGGAAATTAGTTAAATTAGCATTTATCGGCGAGCGTACCGAGCAGCCCGTGTTAGCTGAGTTAATTCGTAAGTTCCCGATTGATGTCAATATAGTGCAAGGGAATATTTCGACTACGCGCGATGGAGCATACGGCACACTAGTCTTGCAATTAGTAGGAGATTCAGCAGTCATTGACGAAGCTATTTCGTTTTTACATGCCAATGAAGTAAAGACGGAGGTGCTAATGAATGATTGAGCAATGGTTCCCGAACGTAAATTGGGAAAAGATGTGGATCGCAACAGGTGAAACGCTTTACATGTCAGCTTATTCAACATTTTTTACATTTGTTTTTGGTATCGCACTCGGTTTGCTGCTATTTTTAACAAGTCCAGGCCAATTATGGGCAAATAAACTAACGAATGTCATAACAGGAGCATTTGTAAATATATTTAGATCGATCCCGTTTATCATTTTAATCATTTTATTGATTCCTCTGACTAAACTTATGTTCGATAGCATGCGTGGACCAAACGCTGCGTTGCCTGCATTAATTATAGGTGCTGCTCCATTTTACGGACGTATGGTGTTGATTGCGTTACAAGAAATAGACAAAGGTGTAATTGAGGCAGCTCGGTCGATGGGAGCGCGTACATCCACGATTATCTTTAAAGTATTATTACCTGAATCAATGCCGGCATTAGTGTCAGGGATTACCGTTACTTCTATTGCGCTTGTCGGCTATACGGCAATGGCAGGAGTGATCGGCGCCGGTGGACTCGGAACGCTCGCGTACCTTGAGGGGTTCCAACGCAGTCGTGAAGATGTTACGATGATGGCGACAATCTTAGTGTTACTTATCGTATTTATCATTCAGTTCATTGGAGATTTACTCGTAAGACGTTTGGACAAGCGATAATAGGATTTTCAGGGAAACCTGTTAACCATAAAAAGATTCCATCATGGAAAAGGGAGAAATGTGAACATGAAGAAATTTTTATTTAGTTTATTCGCAGCAGTTCTTGTGCTAGCACTTGCAGCGTGCGGAACGAAAGACGATAACACAAAGGACGAAGGCGCGGATGAGAAAACAACGTTAACAGTAGGTGCTTCAAACACGCCACACGCAGTTATTTTAGAACAAGCGAAGCCTTTATTAGCTGAAAAAGGCATTGATTTGAAAATTGAAAGTTACACAGATTACGTATTACCAAATAAAGATTTAGACGAGGGCGCATTGGATGCAAACTACTTCCAACATATTCCGTACTTAGAAAGTCAAATTGCCGATTTTGGTTATGATTTTGTCAATGCGGGCGCAATTCACATTGAGCCAATCGGTGTGTATTCTAAGAAATATGATTCATTGGAAGAATTACCAGAAGGTGCGACGATTTTAATTAGTAACTCTGTAGCAGATCACGGTCGGGTACTTGCGATGCTGGAAGAAAAAGGGCTGATCAAGCTGGCAGATGGTGTGGAAAAAGTGAAGGCTGAAGTGTCAGATATCGTAGAAAACCCTAAGAACTTGAAGTTTGATGCGAATTATGAAGCAGCATTAATGCCTCAACTGTATAATAACGATGAAGGCGATGCGTTATTGATCAACTCTAACTTCGCGATTGATGCTGGGTTGAATCCAAAAGAAGAATCTATCGCATTGGAAAATCAAGAATCTCCATATCTCAATGTAATAGCTGTGAAGAAAGGCAATGAAACTAGCGATGCAATTACAACGTTAGTCGAAGTATTAACTTCCAAAGAGATTCAAGATTTCATTGAGGAAGAATGGCCTGGAGCGGTTGTTCCAGTAAAATAAGATGTAACGACCGGTAGCTATTGTAGCTATCGGTTTTTTATCGAGGTTTTTGAAGGTATCTAGCTGGCTCTCATAGAACGTGTTGCTGCGCTCATAGAACGTGTCGCCGCGCTCATAGAACGTGTTGTTCCGCTCATAGAACGTGTCGTTGCGCTCATAGAACGTGTCGCCGCGCTCATAGAACGTGTCGTTGCGCTCATAGAACGTGTCACTGCGCTCATAGAAACCGCGCGTCCGCTCATAGCGAGTGTCGTTCCGCTCATAGAAACCGCGCATCCGCTCATAGCGAGGTAAGCGTCAAAAGAAGGACACATTCCTCTCTTCCTCTTTTAATGAGAAACTATGACTAGCTTATTGGAAAGGAAGTAGAGAAATGAATGAATCAACCCTTCAGCCCTTGGCTGAGCACAGTAAAACCGATTTGGAATGGACAGAAATCATCGAAGAGTGGCGACGAAGTGGAGAAAATATGGCCGAGTGGGTCAGAAGACAAAGCGATTTCTCCTATGATCAATTCGCAAAAGCACGGAGGCGGCTCTCTCCGGAGGATACACGCAAAGGAGAATTTTTGGAATCCAAAACCACTTGGTCATCTGTTGCGGTCGCCCTCCCTTCTTCCACAGTAGATCTTCATTATCGGGACTACAAATTGGTGATCAGCAGCGGCTTCGACCGCGAACTGGTACAAGAGTTACTGGAGGTGTTGGCTGATGCGAATTAATCTGGAAGGTATTCAGGGGATTTATCTGGCACATGGCGCAACGGATATGCGGCTGTCCATTGATGGTCTGTCTGCGAAGGTGCAGGAAACCTTTCAGGCAAATCCGTGTTCCTCCAATTTATTTATCTTTTGTAACCGGGATCGCGACCGTTTAAAAATCCTACACTGGGACTACAATGGCTTCTGGTTGTACTACCGGCGACTGGAAACTGGCCGCTTTCACTGGCCTGACGGCCAAGAAGAAGAAACCACGTCTATCAGCCCGCGCCAGCTTCAATGGATGCTCGATGGATTGACTATTGAAGAAGGAAAAGTCTTCCCCCGTATACTGGGAAACAAAATCGTATAAATCACAAAGTTTTTTTAAAAAGCAGAAGGACTTTGTCAGCTTTTGGCGAATTTTACTTTTATGAAAACTAATCAGAAGATCTCATCCCATACAACTGAACAGAATGACCGTGTAACTGTGTTGGAACAAGAAGTCGCGAGATTGTCCGCTTTGGTGTCTTGGTACGAGGAGCAGTTTCGTTTGAAAAAAAGTAAGGAATTTGGACGCTCCAGCGAAAAGGCACCGAAAGGCCAGATGGAGATGGAATTGTTTAATGAAGCAGAAGCACTGCTAGATGCTTCTGCTGAACCATCTTCAGAACCTGAAGAGGTGATTTCGGGATCTTCACCTGCGAAAAAAACTCCACGGGAAACACGCACGACTTTCTCTGCCGATCTGCCGGTGGAGAGTGTGACATACAGCTTGCCCCCAGAGGAGCAGGCTTGTTTAGATTGCGGTCACCCAATGCATGTCATGAAAAAAGAAGTTCGCCGCGAACTCGTGGTTATCCCAGCACAAGTGAAAGTCGTCGAACACGAACGGGAAGTCTATGCCTGCAGGCATTGCGATCAAGAAGGCATCCAGACACCGATTGTTCAGGCACCAATGCCCAATCCGGTATTGCCAAAAAGTATGGCCTCGCCCTCGATCCTGTCATTTTTGATTACTCAAAAATACTTGTTCGGCATGCCGCTCTATCGGTTAGAGGAAGTTTTTCGACAGGCAGGCGCGCCGCTTTCAAGGCAGACCCTCTCCAATTGGTTAATGAATGTGTCCGATCGGTGGTTTGAACCGCTCTATGAGAATATGCGACAGCGTATTTTGTCAGCCGACTACCTTCATGCAGACGAAACCAGTGTGCAGGTCTTGCGTGAAAAAGGACGCAGTCCCTCTACCACTTCCTATATGTGGCTGTACCGTACCGGGAAGTTTGATGTCCCTTGCGTGGTGTATGACTACCAGCCTGGTCGGGGATCGGAATACCCGAAACAATTTCTGGAAGGCTATGCCGGTACGCTTCATGTAGATGGTTATAAAGCTTATGAAAGCCTGCAAAGTGTACGGCTATCAGGCTGTTGGGCACATTTGCGCCGAAAATTTGATGAAGCCCTGCGCGCCATTCCGAAAAAATCGAAGAGGCGGCGTACGCTGACAGAGGAAGCAGTCAACCAAATCGGCAAGATTTATGGAGCGGAATCAGAAATAAAGGAGCTTACTCCTTCCGAACGGCTTGAGGTACGCAAGAAAAAAATTGAGCCCCTAGTGGAGGCTTTTTTCGCCTGGGTAAAAACTGTCCGAATAGATGTACTGCCGAAAAGCAAGCTTGGTGAGGCGCTAACATATGCCGTCAATCAGGAAAAGAAATTGAGGCAGCCATTTCTAGATGGTTATCTGGAGATAGATAATAACCGTGCCGAACGAAGCATCAAGCCGTTTGTGATCGGCCGAAAGAACTGGCTCTTCTCGGTCACACCTAGAGGCGCAACAGCGAGCGCAAGAATGTACAGCCTGATCGTAACTGCGAAAGAAAATCAGCTGCATATCCCTCACTATTTAACGTATCTTCTTGAAAAGCTGCCTAACTTAGATCTGGCAGATGACGAACAGTTGGAACAACTGATGCCTTGGTCTTCCACTTTGCCTGAACAGTGTTATCAAGGTAAAGAAGGAATATAAATCAACATATATACTTATCTAGTATAAAGAGAACCACATCTCATCTGAAGGTGTGGTTCTTTTGACGCTTACATAGCGAGTGTCGTTCCGCTCATAGAAACCACGCATCCGCTCATAGTAAGTATCACCGCGCTCATAGAACACACTCTCGCGCTCCTAAAAAGTCCGATAATTACAAATTCCCCGAACATCTTCTCTAATTTATCAACTTGTGATAAAGTTAATTTGCTTCAGTTAGACAGATGTGTATTTGAGGAGGACGTATTGTGAAATTTAAATTAGGACTCATTTGGAGGATTTTAATCGCCATTGCGCTAGCGATTGGGTTAGGTATGCTGTTGCCGGCAATTCATGAAGGATTCGCCCATCGCTTCGTTCGGTTAGCAGCGACGTTTAATATGTTATTCGGTGGTTTCTTGAATTTTATCGTGCCGTTGATCATTGTGGCATTCATTGCGCCAAGTATTGCGAAACTCGGTGCGGGATCTGGTAAATTGCTTGGAATGTCTGCGTTGTTTGCGTATGGTTCCACGATTATTGCAGGATTACTCGCATTTGTTGCGGCCACTACGATTTTGCCGAACTTTATTCACCAATCAACAGACACGGAAATTGCAGAAGGCGCACGCGAAGCTGGTAAGGCGTTCTTCCAAGTGGATATGGATCCGATGATGGGTATTATGACTGCATTGCTACTAGCATTTGTACTCGGAATTGGAATGGCAGCGATTAAAGGCAAGACGATGTTGTCATTTTTCGATGAATTTAATCTGATTATCGATAAAGTGATTTCGGTCGTTATTATTCCACTATTGCCGTTTCATATTTTTGGTATTTTCTTGAATATGACATATACAGGAGAAGTAGTGAATGTATTGTCTGTATTTATTCTAGTATTCGTTATGATCATTGCGCTTCATTTAATTATGTTGACATTCCAATATACCGTGGCAGGTACGTTGAATAAAAAGAATCCACTTAGGCTGATGAAGACGATGTTACCTGCGTATTTGACTGCAATCGGAACGCAATCGTCAGCTGCGACAATTCCCGTTACACTTCGTCAGGCGAAAAAGACGGGCGCATCGGAACGGGTCACAAATTTTGCAATTCCTTTATTTGCAACTATTCACTTGTCGGGTAGTACGATTACAATCGTTTCTTGTTCTATCGGCGTGATGCTAATGAATGGTTTCGATATTAGTTTCGGCAGTTATTTGCAATTCATCTTCATGTTAGGCGTGACAATGATTGCGGCACCAGGAGTTCCAGGCGGTGCAGTAGTCGCGGCAACGGGGCTGCTGACAACTATGCTTGGCTTCTCAGATGCGATGGTTGCGTTAATGATCGCGTTGTATTTAGCTCAAGATAGTTTTGGTACAGCAACCAACGTAACGGGCGACGGTGCACTGGCGATGATTGTGGATCGTTTTACGAAAAAAGTATAGTTTACTAGAAAAGTCGACACTCGTAGTCGGCTTTTTTGCTGTCTGATTCTTATGTACTGGCTTTCTATTGATTCTCATTCGAATCTAGTCAAATGAAAACAGTTCTAGTGAAAATAGCTAGAAGTCCTGTTAAATCAATGAATACGCTCTTGATTTAAAATGATTCTTAATGATTTGCAACCGATTCAAATATGGGTTAAGATTAGAATGATACTAAATAGAGAATGGCTAACCATTCAACGCGATCATACTGGAGGTATTGGAATGGCAACTTTGGAAATTAAAGATCTTCATGTCCAAATCGAGGGCAAAGAAATCTTAAAAGGTTTATCTTTAACAATTAACACAAATGAGGTCCATGCAATTATGGGACCAAATGGTACGGGGAAATCCACTCTTGCTTCTGCAATTATGGGACACCCTAAATATGAAGTTACATCTGGATCTATCACAATCGATGGAGAAGACGTTCTAGCGATGGAAGTAGACGAGCGTGCAAAAGCGGGTCTATTCCTAGCGATGCAATATCCAAGCGAAATTACAGGCGTAACAAATGCTGACTTCCTTCGTTCTGGCATGAATGCACGTCGTGAAGAAGGCGATGAGATTTCATTAATGAAATTCATTCGTGAACTAGACAGCAAAATGGAATTCCTGGAAATGGATGAAGATATGGCAACTCGCTACTTGAACGAAGGCTTCTCAGGTGGAGAGAAAAAGCGTAACGAAATCCTCCAGTTGATGATGTTAAAACCGAAGTTTGCAGTGCTGGATGAAATTGACTCTGGGCTAGATATTGACGCATTGAAAGTGGTTTCTAACGGAATCAACGAAATGCGCGGAGAAGATTTCGGCTGCATTATCATTACGCACTACCAGCGTTTGTTGAACTATATTACACCTGACCATGTACACATCATTATGCAAGGTAAAATCGTTAAATCCGGCGATGCTGAATTGGCAGCAAAACTCGAAGCTGAAGGATATGACTGGATTAAAGATGAACTTGGAATTGAAGATGAGACGGTTGGAGCAGAGGCATAAGAAAGGGGACGACTCAAAATGACGGTTGAAACAACATTGGCATTGACCGAACAAGACGTCCGCTCTTATTCCGCCAACGTGGAGGAAGCTGCTTGGATGGCAGATTTTCGTGCGAACGCTTTAGCGAAAGCAGAAGTACTTGCAATGCCGAAACCAGATAAAACAAAAATTACGAATTGGAATTTTACAGAATTCCCTTCACATACAGTAGAAAGTTCAATCTATGCTACACTGACGGAACTTCCGACAGAAGCGATCACATTGATTGATGAAGAGCATCAAGAAAATATTTACGTACAACATAATAATACGCCTGCTTTTACTTCATTATCAGAAGATCTGCACGAGCAAGGTGTCATCTTAAAAGATATTTTCACGGCTTCTCGCGAACATAGCGAGTTGGTGCAGAAATATTTGATGACAGATGGTGTGAAGGTGGATGAGCACAAGTTGACTGCTCTCCATGCAGCAATGATCAACGGTGGCGTATTTATCTATGTTCCGAAAAATGTTGTCATTGAAGATCCGTTGCAAGTGTTATTCATTCATGACAATGAAGAAGCTTCTTTATTCAACCACGTATTGATTGTGGCGGAAGAAAACAGCTCGGTCACATACGTTGAAAACTATCTTTCAACAATGGAGCATGGAGTAGGACAAGCGAATATCGTGTCTGAAGTCTTTGCACATGACAATGCAAAAGTAGTCTACGGTGCAGTAGATGTGTTAGCAGAAGGCTTGACGACTTATGTCAACCGTCGTGGAATTGCAGGTCCACATGCGCGCATCGAATGGGCACTCGGCCTAATGAATGATAGCAATACAATTTCAGAAAACATTACGCACTTAGTCGGTAACGGCTCATCAAGTGATATGAAAACAGTTGTCGTTGGACGTGGAAGCCAGAAGCAAAACTTCACTTCAGAGATCGTTCATTGGGGACTAGATACAGACGCTTTCATCTTGAAACACGGCGTCATGAAAGAATCTTCATCGGCGATCTTTAACGGAATTGGTCGAATCGCTAAAGGAGCGACTCGTTCAAATGCTGTTCAAGAGTCTCGCATTCTTATGTTAAGTGAAAGAGGACGCGGAGATGCGAATCCAATTTTGCTTATTGATGAAGATGATGTAACAGCAGGTCACGCAGCTTCAGTAGGTCGTGTAGATCCAATGCAGATGTACTACATAATGAGCCGTGGGATTTCAAAGGAAGAAGCAGAACGCCTCATTATTCATGGATTTTTAGCACCAGTGGTCAGCAAATTGCCGATCGAAGGAGTTAGAAAGCAATTGACGGAGGTAATTGAAAGGAAAGTGCGCTAATGCTTAGTAAAGACATCCGCAATCATTTCCCTATATTAGACCAAGAAATCAATGGTCATCCGCTCGTGTACTTGGATAGTGCCGCGACATCGCAAAAACCTGTCCAAGTGATTGAAGCGCTAGATCACTATTATCGCTTAGATAACTCTAACGTTCACCGTGGCGTGCACACGCTCGGTAATCGTGCGACAGATAGTTATGAGGGCGCACGTGAAAAAGTTCGTAAATTTATCAATGCTAAATCCACACAAGAAATTATTTTCATGCGTGGTACAACAACTGCATTAAATACAGTCGCTCAAGGCTATGGTCGTGCCAACGTTGCGGAAGGTGACGAAATTGTCATCACGCATATGGAACATCACTCCAATATCATTCCGTGGCAACAGCTGGCTAAAGAAAAGGGCGCTGTATTAAAATATATTGATTTAGAAGAAGACGGCACATTGTCGCTTGAAAAAGTACGTGAAACGATTACAGATCGTACGAAAATTGTTTCGATTATGTATGTCTCTAACGTACTAGGCACGATGAACCCGATCGAAGAAATCACAAAAATTGCCCATGAACATGGTGCGATTATGTGTGTAGATGCTGCACAAGCGGCACCTCACTTAAAGCTGGATGTACAGAAACTAGATTGCGATTTCCTTGCATTTTCCGGACATAAAATGTGTGGTCCAACCGGTATCGGTGTCCTCTACGGTAAGAAAGACTTGCTCAATGCAATGGAACCTGTGGAATTCGGCGGCGAAATGATCGATTTTGTCGGTTTGTATGAGTCTACATGGAAGGAACTGCCTTGGAAGTTTGAAGGCGGGACACCTATTATTGCAGGAGCGGTCGGCCTTGGTGCAGCAATTGATTTCTTAGAAGAAATAGGTCTAGATGCAATCGAACAGCATGAACATGAGTTGGCAGGCTATGCGATGGAAAAAATGTCTGAAATCGATGGTTTGACTATTTATGGTCCAGCTGATCCGAAGAAACGTGCAGGGCTAGTTACATTTAACTTACATGATGTTCACCCGCACGATGTCGCGACTGTATTGGATATGAATGGAATTGCGGTACGCGCAGGTCATCATTGTGCGCAGCCATTGATGAAATGGTTGGAGTGTTCCGCGACTGCCCGTGCAAGCTTTTATTTATACAACACCACGGATGACGTAGACCGCCTCGTGGAAGGACTTCGCACAACAAAGGAGTATTTTAACGATGTCTACTAATAAACTCGACCAACTCTACCGATCAGTCATTATGGATCATTATAAAAATCCAAAGAACAAAGGGATTCTTGAAAGTGGAAATATCACGATTGATATGAATAACCCTACTTGCGGTGATGTGATCCATTTGACGATGAACGTCGAAGACAATGTGATTAAAGAAGCGAAGTTTGAAGGAGAAGGATGTTCTATTTCTATGGCGTCCGCTTCGATGATGACGCAAATGATTAAAGGCAAAAAGACAGAAGATGCAATAAAATTAGCTCATACGTTTTCAGATATGATGTTAGGCAAAGATTTGGATGATTCGGTTGAACTCGATGACTTAGAAGCATTGTCGGGTGTCGCGCAATTCCCTGCCCGCATTAAATGTGCTACATTGAGCTGGAAAGCGATGGAAAAGGGAGTCTCTGGTGAGTCGCAGTGACCTTGGCCATAGTACGAGCAATTACGGGACGGAGGAATAATAATGGCGAAACAAATGCCTGAAATTGGCGATTATAAATATGGTTTCCATGACAAAGACGTTTCTGTATTCCGTTCAGAACGTGGACTGACACGTGAGATAGTGGAAGAAATTTCTAGCATGAAAGAAGAACCACAATGGATGTTAGATTACCGTTTGAAGTCACTGGAGATTTTCTACAGCAAGCCAATGCCACAATGGGGCGGAGACTTGAATTCCTTGAATTTTGATGAGATCACATATTACGTGAAACCATCAGAAGCAACAGAACGTTCTTGGGATGAAGTACCTGAAGAAATCAAGCGTACATTTGACAAATTAGGTATTCCTGAAGCAGAACAAAAATACTTGGCAGGAGTATCTGCGCAGTATGAATCAGAAGTGGTATACCACAATATGAAAGAAGAGTTGACAGAACTAGGTATTGTCTTTAAAGATACAGATTCTGCTCTCCGTGAAAACGAAGAGCTATTTAAAAAATATTGGGGTACAGTGATTCCGAACTCGGATAACAAATTCTCAGCACTAAACTCTGCAGTGTGGTCTGGTGGATCGTTCATCTATGTGCCACCTGGCGTTAAAGTAGAAACGCCACTACAAGCATATTTCCGTATTAACTCGGAAAACATGGGACAATTCGAGCGTACACTAATCATCGTAGACGAAGGCGCAAGTGTTCACTACGTAGAAGGCTGTACAGCACCTGTTTATACAACGAATTCCCTACACAGTGCAGTTGTAGAAATTATCATTAAAAAAGACGCATATTGCCGTTACACAACAATCCAAAACTGGGCGAACAACGTCTATAACTTGGTGACAAAGCGTGCAGTATGTGAAGCGAATGCAACAATGGAATGGATCGACGGTAACATCGGTTCTAAGTTAACAATGAAATATCCAGCGGTCATCTTGAAAGGTGAAGGTGCACGTGGCTTGACACTTTCCATTGCTTTAGCTGGGAAAGGTCAACACCAAGACGCAGGTGCGAAAATGATGCACTTAGCGCCAAACACATCTTCAACGATTGTATCCAAATCCATTTCACAACACGGTGGTAAAGTAACGTATCGCGGAGTAGTCCACTTCGGACGTAAAGCGGACGGTGCGCGTGCCAACATTGAGTGTGATACGTTGATCATGGATAAGCAATCGACTTCTGATACGATTCCGTACAATGAAATCTTGAACGACAATATTTCATTGGAGCACGAAGCGAAAGTGTCTAAAGTTTCAGAAGAGCAGCTTTTCTACTTGATGAGCCGCGGAATTCCTGAACTAGAAGCGACTGAAATGATTGTTATGGGCTTCATTGAGCCATTTACAAAAGAATTGCCAATGGAATACGCAGTAGAAATGAACCGCTTGATTAAATTCGAGATGGAAGGTTCAATCGGTTAATATAAATACTCCCCTTGTCACGCTCGTGTGGCGAGGGGATTTTTTTAGGAGGAAATGATGACAACCATTCTAGTGTTAGAATTAGAAAAGGAGCATGTAGATATTGGCTTAGTGAATGAAGAAATTGCCATGTTTACACTCTATGTAAGTGAATTTGAAGATGATTTAGAAGAAAATAAGGAGTATATCAAACAGTGGATTGGCATGAATTGTGACTTTCCATTGCAAGTTATTCTTACTTCGTATCAAAAAGGAACGCAGGATGACGTTTTACAGGAACATGGATTTTCATTCGAACATTGTGTGAAAGGGCTAGAGCCTACAAATATTTATCAAATTAAAGTAGAGACGCTTTCACAAGTGAATTTTTTACTGGATACGTATTATTGGTTAGCCGCACAAAATGAAACGTTTATTATTGCAGATCCAGCGACTAAAATTGAGATTGAAGAGCATGCGGTTCACCGATATATTACTATGGATGCTACGTTATCGAAACATCATGGAGTTTTGTTGAAAGTAGAACATGATGGTCAAGGCGTACAATTGATTACTACAAAAAAGGATTGGATGTACCGGGAAGGACTGCAACAGACGTTAGGATCTGTACATATTGAGCAGTGGGGCGAAGAGTATTATGGTTTAGCGGATAGTTAATTGAAAAAGAAACAATATAAAAAACAAGTATGTCCATTCAGACACCCTTGTTTTTTGTCGTTATGAAATTAGTGTTTCTGAATGAAGTTAGTTTCGATTCGGTTGATTTTCAAGTCGTTCATCGCGGTCTTTTTGTAGGTGAATTCTACATCGGATTAGAGGCGTTCAAGAAGGGAAAGGCTTTTGGATTGTGTTTCAGTTAAGGTTCCAGTATGTTTGTAGATAATTTCTTGCTTGCTTTCAATAGAAGTTAATCGTTCATTTGTTAGTTTCTGTTCATCTTTAATGCCAGTAACTTCATTCTTGATACCCGAAACTTCATTCTTCAGGTCAGAAATATCATTTTTAATATCGGAAATTTCGACTTTAATGTTGGAAACTTCAATTTTTATATCGGAAACTTCTGTTTTGATGCCTTTCATTTCGTTCAAAATTTGTTGTAATAATACTTCGCTCATTTTATCACATCCTTTCTAAATTATTTGTTCTTACTATATAATAGCATGGATCTACCGAAAGGCAACGTGTGAAATCAAGTGGTTGATTTTATACCTGCAGGGGTATATAGTTAAGGTATTAACTTATGAAAAGGAGTTTTACTTATGACTGCTAAAGCAACTGTTTATGTTTCATCCACATGTCCGTACTGCACAATGATGACGAATCATTTAGACGAGCTTCATATACCTTATGAAACAATTAATGTAACAACAGATCCAGCCGCAGGACAACGCCTAGTAGAAACGACGGGACAGATGGGTGTTCCGCAAACACAGCTAAACGGTAAATGGATTCTTGGCTTTGATCCTGCAGGCGTACAAGCCGCATTAGACGCATGAATCGTCTCAAACAACTATTTACAAGTAGAACGTGCACGATACAAACGCCTGAAGAACTAGAGAAAAAGCTCTTTCCACGCTTCTGTATTGGTCACGTAGCTTTTGTTGTGACGGGCGTGATTTTAGTCATCATAGAGTGGATAACTAAGTAGAGGGGGTAATAATAATGACTGGTTGGATTTTATTTGCGCTTGTCATTGTATTTTTTATTTGGCGAATGAAGCCAGCTAAAGGTGTACACACAATATCGACAGATGAATTGAAAGGCTTGTTGAAAGACAAGAAGATCCAATTTATTGATGTGCGAACGCCTGGAGAATACAAAGGACGCAAAATTAAAGACTTTCAAAATATTCCTTTAAACGTATTGAATAGCAAATTAGCTAGTTTGAAGAAAGATCAAGAAGTTGTGATCATTTGTCAAAGTGGGATGCGTAGCTCAAAGGCAGCCGGACAGTTGAAGAAGGCTGGTTTCACGAACGTAACAAATGTTCGTGGAGGTATGAGCGCGTGGCGAGATTGAAAAGCAAGCATTTCGGATGTAAGCTATCCGAGATGCTTTTTTGCGTGGTGGAACATGTGGCTCTATGAGCGTTGGAGCGTTTACTATGATCGCTTGCGTAGTTCTATGAGCGTTGGAGCGTTTACTATGATCGCTTGCGGAGTTCTATGAGCGTTGGAGCGTTTACTATGATCGCTTGCGTGGTTCTATGAGCGTTGGAGTGTTTACTATGATCGCTTGCGTGGTTCTATGAGCGTTGGAGCGTTTACTATGATCGCTTGCGTGGTTCTATGAGCGTTGGAGCGTTTACTATGATCGCTTGCGGAGTTCTATGAGCGTTGGAGCGTTTACTATGATCGCTTGCGTGGTTCTATGAGCGTTGGAGCGTTTACTATGATCGCTTGCGTAGTTCCATGAGCGGCAACCAAGTGTCTATGACCACCCACCTATTCATCAAACCAAATGCACCAACTTTTCCGAAAATAGCTAAGTTATGATACACTAGGCTAAAGGTAAAAGGAGGGGACTTTCCATGATTCATGTAGGTTTAACAGGCTGGGGAGATCACCCAAGCCTCTATAACGAACAAACAATAGCCAATAAAAAACTGGTAGACTATAGCAAACACTTTCCCATCGTCGAGCTAGATTCGACATTTTACGCCATACAATCAAAAAAAGTGATGGATAAGTGGGTGCAAGAAACTCCTGCTGCGTTTAAGTTTATTGTAAAAGCATATCAAGGAATCACGGGACATCAACGGGGAGAACTTCCATATGATTCGGAAGAAGAGATGTTTTCTTTGTTTAAATTGTCAATGACATCTTTTGTAGAGGCTGGTAAATTAGCGATGGTTCTCGTACAATTTCCTCCTTGGTTTGATTGTCAGAAAGAAAATGTCGATCGAATTCGTTATGTACATGAACAATTGCATCCGTTGCCTATTGCGGTCGAGTTTCGCCACCAGTCTTGGTACTCACCTGCATATCGTCAGAAGACATTGGATTTCTTGAAAAGCTTACAGATCATCCATGTCGTTTGTGATGAGCCACAAGTAGGGGATGGCAGTGTGCCGCTCGTTCCTGTGGCGACAGGTTCTGACGTTTTATTGCGTCTGCATGGCCGCAATGACAAAGGATGGGTGAATACGATGAAAGACAGTCAAGCATGGCGGAAAGTTCGTTATTTGTATGATTACAATGAAAAAGAACTAGAAGGCATGGCGCAGATTGTCAACAGTCTTGAGCAACAAACGTCACATGTATATGTCATTTTTAACAATAATTCGGGCCAGCATGCTGCTAAGAACGCCAAGCAATTTGCGAGTATACTCAACATAGAATATGGTCAGCCGCTAACGAAGCAGATGGATTTATTTGAGGAGGATCAGTAATGGTATTTGTAATACTTGCTCTTATCGGGTTAGTGTCAGGTGTCATCGGTTCGATTGCGGGTCTCGGTGGTGGAACTATTTTAGTCCCTGTCACATTGTTTGTAGGATTGAATCTTGGAATGATTCCTGATATTACCCCGCAAAGTGTGGTAGGCTTATCGGTTATTATGATGATTGCTAATGGACTCGGTTCCACCGTTTCTTATATGAAAGTAAAAACAATTGACTATCGAAGTGCCTTTCTATTTTTTGTTGCTAGTATACCAGGAATTATTTTCGGTGCATGGATTAATAAAAGTGTGAGTTTGCAATCATTTAATCTATACTTTGGTATTTTATTAATCGTTTTGTCTACACTATTACTAACAAGAAAATATTTGAAACCTATTAAATGGTTTGTGAATAATGGAAAGAAAATTGAATTTATCGATCCACAAGGACAGAAGCATGTATATGGCTATCCTATTTGGTTCGCTATTGTTTTGTCTTTGTTTATCGGCTTTACTTCAGGGTTATTCGGAATTGGCGGAGGGACGATGGTAGTGCCGGCAATGATTTTATTATTCTTATTCCCGCCGCATGTAGCAGTCGCGACATCCATGTTAATGGTATTTCTGTCTGCTGTAGTAAACTCTATATCGCATATTTCACTTGGTCATGTACCGTGGCTATATACAATCGCAGTCGTACCTGGCGCATATATTGGTGGAATGTTAGGAGCTTATTTAAACGGCAAAATGAAATCAGATACACTAGTTTTAGTCATACGCATCATTTTACTCGTCTTTGGACTACGTTCCATTTATGAGGGGATTTGGGGTTGACGTATATGAAAGAAACGGTAACAACCATTCATATTTACCATACAAATGACGTCCATAGTCATTTTGAAAACTGGCCTCAAATCAAGCGCTTTCTTCAGCAACAAAAAAGAATTGCCAAGGAAGCAGGAGAGGCTGTATTTTTGTTGGACATTGGGGATCATATCGATCGTTCCCATCCGTTTACAGAAGGGACTCAAGGAAAAGGCAATATCGATTTACTAAATGATGCTGGATATGATGCGGCGACTATCGGTAATAATGAAGGAATTACGATGTCAAAACGAGAATTGGAGTCACTGTATGAAGATGCAACGTTTGATGTCATTGTATGCAATATTAAAGAATTGAATGGAGAGCAACCATATTGGGCTCAACCTTACCGTATTAGGGAAACGGCAGAGGGGGTAAGAGTCGGGTTGATAGGTGCGACTGCTCCGTATTATGAATTTTATCGTAAACTTGGGTGGGAAGTATTAGAACCACGCGGGCAAATTATGGAGATTGCTCGCGCTATACGGCCGGAAGTAGACGTGCTCGTATGCCTGTCTCATTTAGGGATTAATGAAGATCGTTTGTTAGCTGCCGCCTGTCCTGAATTGGATATTATTTTGGGTGGGCATACCCATCACTTATTGCCGACGGGTGAATGGTCAGCTGATACACTGATAGCCGCTTCAGGAAAATTCGGTCAGCATATTGGCCATATTCAAGTAGATATCGATCGTTTGACAAATCAAGTGGTTCATATGGAAGCGGAAGTATTTTCTACGCAGACGATGGAGAGGACGGATACAGATGTAAAAGAAATTAATTCCTATTTCACGGCAGGAGAAAAAGCACTCCATGTACCCGTTTTTTATAATCCATCTCCACTGACTCAGCGATTAACGGATGATAGCCCATTATCCTCGTTATTCGGGCGTGCGTTACTTGCATATACTCATGCTGACTGCGCGCTTTTCAATGCTGGGATTTTCCTCGGAAGTTTAGAGGAAGGGTGGGTGACAAAAGGGAATTTACATTCTTTATTGCCTCATCCTATCAATCCGTGCATTGTACAATTAGACGGAGCAGAATTAGTAGAGGTTTATGAGCAATCACTTGATCCGAAATGGACAGAACTTGAAATTAGAGGCCTTGGTTTTCGTGGAACTTTCATGGGGAGCATGATTCATGAACATTTATTCCGTAATCAAGCAGGACAATTATTTGCGGGAAATCGCTTAGTGATACCCGGGGAAACCTACGCGCTAGCTACGTTAGACATGTTTACATTCGGTTATTTTTTCCCTTTGCTTAAAGACGCTCCAAAAGACTATATTATGCCGGAACTGATCCGTGATGTGCTTGGCTGGTATGGCAAGAAATATTTCAATGAATAATAGAATGTACGCCTTCTGTTTCGCATAAAGTGAAGCAGGAGGCGTCTTTATGCGGTTTTATACAAATCAGCAACGACCAAGAAAAAATCGTCAGGCGAAAAGCATCCTGCGTATTCTTGTCCCGACTATTGTTGTGGCAGTGGCCTTTTTCTTTTATTCAGTTAATAAACAACTAACCCCTATATATACTCAATATGCAGAAGTACAAACGCAAAAAATAGCGAGTCACGTTATTAGTCAGGCTATTCAATCGCGCTCATCGAGTGTCTATGACGTCAACGATATTATCATCAATGTACCGGATGATTCGAAAGATATTGTGACGACGAAATTCAATGCCGATATTATTGGTCAAGTGATGGCAGAGATTCATCAGTTGGTAGAAGATCACCTCGAACGTGCAGAGGGTGGGGAACTCGATATGCTGCCTCCACTCGGAGATTTAGAATACAATCCTGATATGACTGCAAAAGGACAAGGAATTGTCTTCTTCGTACCACTCGGGCAAGCGACGAATATTCCGTTGATTGGTAACTTGGGACCGAAAATACCTATTCGCTTTCACGTTGTCGGTGATGTCCATGCGACGGTAGATACGAAAATAACTGAATTTGGTATTAACAATGCACATGTAGAAATCAATGTAATTGTCCAAGTGAATGTACAGATTATCGTGCCTCTCGCGACAAGTAAAAGTGTAGTGGAACAAAAAATTCCTGTTGCGATTGGTTTAATCAGAGGGAAAGTACCACAAATTTATTCGAAAGGAGAGCAGTTGCCGGCACAGATAGAAGTACCTCTGCAAGATCTAGAATAAATGTTGTGAACGTTGTCGATTATTGCTACACTTGTAACTAGAAGAATATCGAGACTACCGTAGAGGCTGCATCGTTTATAAGTAACTTGTGAGAGAGTGACGTCCAAGACCGCAAGCAAAAGGAAACAATGCCGAAGTTTGAGAAAGGTCTACTTCTCAAGTTGGGGTCATTTCGAAGAGGAATGGCACTGTCATACAGCGACAATGTATGGAGGACTACAACAGCCAGATGATCCGCACTTATGGATGATATACAGATGGTACTGTACCGCCGACTCCTACTCGTTAGTTATAACTTGTTGGAGCCGGTTTTTTAGTAGAATGAACACTCCGCTTTTCGTTTGGCCTTTTTTACATGTTCGATAGAATCTGCAACTAGAAAGAGGAGGAATTGTAATGATTGGAACGTGGGTATCCATCTTGCCTCCTGTGATCGCCATTGTGATGGTATTGGTGACGAGGAGAGTTTTATTGTCTTTGGGTGCAGGAATTTTAACAGCGGCTTTACTGATTGCTGAATTTGCCCCTATAGAAACACTGAAAGGCGTTTTTACAGCGTTAACGATTTCATTTTGGGATGATGGTTTGAATACGTATAATATTTTCATCATGTTATTTTTATTGCTTTTAGGAGTCATTACCGCTTTTGTTAGTTTGTCTGGTGGAAGTGCCGCTTTCGCTCGTTGGGCCGTTACGCGGATCCGGACGAAACGAGGGGCAAAGTTACTGACGATGATTCTCGGGATTGCAATTTTTGTGGATGACTATTTTAACGCGCTCGCTGTCGGACAAATTGCACGACCGATTACTGATCAGCATAAAATTTCACGTGCAAAATTAGCATATTTTATCGATTCCACTTCTGCACCGATTTGTGTAGTTTCACCTATCTCCAGTTGGGGAGCATTCCTGATTGGTCAACTAGCTTTAATTCTTGGAACAACTGCAGCAGTTTCTTATTCACCATTAACTGCATTTATTATGATGGCACCGATGAACTTCTATGTGATTGCTACATTATCGATGGTTTTCTTCTTCGCATGGACGAATCATGACTTTTTTGAAATGAAGAAGCATGAAGATCGAGCGAACCAGCAGGGGCATTTATATGATCCTCAAAAAGAAATTCCTGGTGAGTTAAAGGAAGAATTTCCAGAGCACACGTATGGAAAAGTACGTGATTTAGTGTTGCCGATCGTGACACTAATTTTCGTAACACTCGGAATGATGATTTACACAGGATATGTAGAAGCGGGCATTTTTGATATTTGGGCTATTTTTGAGAATACAGATGTTCCAAAATCATTAGTGATCGGTGGAATAACAGCTACTTTATTGGCAATGTTCTTATATGTGCTTCAAATGAAGGAAAACGAAACAGCAAATGCTTCGTGGATGGCACGTGCATTCGTTAGCGGACTGAAAGCTATGATGCCTGCTATCTTAATTTTAATATTTGCTTGGGGATTAACAGAATTAATTGCAACACTAGATACAGGATTATTCCTTTCTACAATGGTCGAGCAATTGAATATTCCAGTAGCGTTTTTACCGGTACTTATTTTTATACTTGCTGGTTTGATGGCATTCTCTACAGGAACATCTTGGGGATCTTTCGGTATATTAATGCCGATTGCAGGTACAATTATGGTGAATGCAGCACCCGAACTTTTATTGCCAGCATTAGCTGCGGTATTAGCAGGAGCAGTATTCGGTGATCATTGTTCTCCGATTTCCGATACGACGATACTTTCTTCAACGGGAGCAGGCTGTAACCATATGGATCACGTAGCGACACAGTTGCCTTACGCGCTAGTGGCGGCTAGTGTAGCGGCTATCGGTTACTTCGTGTTAGGGTTAACTGGATCTGTATGGATTGGCTTAGTGGCAGTTGTTATTATTTTAATAGTATTGTTTACGTATTGGAGTGCTAAAGGGAAAAGACAGCAAAGCCAAACTGTATAAGACTACAACGTTAGACTGAGAGTGATGAATACATCATTCTTAGTCTAAATTTGTTTTGACATCTCTGAATCTCCTGTTTATACTAAATATACAGAACTAGAGTTGTCAGAAAAATCGAATGGTAATAAGTTTTGTAAGATAACAAAAAGAGAGGAGAGAGTTGCATGGAAAATCGTTCACAATGGGGAACGAGAGCCGGTTTTATTTTAGCGGCGGTTGGTTCAGCGATTGGACTAGGTAACATTTGGCGCTTCCCGTATGTTGCATACGAGAACGGCGGTGGCGCATTCTTTATCCCGTATTTATTTGCACTTTTAACAGCTGGTATTCCAATTCTTATTATGGAATTCACAATCGGTCACAAATACCGTGGCTCGGCACCCTTGTCTTTCTTCCGATTAAACGGAAAGAAGACTGAATTTTTAGGCTGGTGGGGGATTTTCGTTTCCTTCGTCATTTCAACGTACTATGCAGTAATTATTGCATGGGCGATGAAGTACACAATTTACTCGTTCAATTTATCTTGGGGGAGCAAGCCACAAGACTTTTTCTTTGGCGATGTACTGAATTTAGCGGATAACCCAGGTGAAGTTGGAGGATTAGTTGGAGGCGTAGCCATTCCGCTATTACTCGTATGGATTATTTGTTATATCATTTTACTAGGTGGGGTAAAGAAAGGAATTGAACTTGCAAACCGTATTTTCATTCCTATTTTATTCATCCTGTTTTTATTCGTTGTCATTCGTGCAATTACACTTGATGGAGCGATGGTAGGTTTAGATGCATTCTTCAAACCTGATGTCGATAAGTTATTGAATCCTCGTGTGTGGGTAGCCGCATATGGACATATTTTCTTCAGTTTATCCATTGCATTTGCGATTATGATTACGTATTCTAGTTATTTGCCGAAGAAGTCGGATATTACAAATAACGCATTCATTACAGGCTTTGCGAACTCGTCCGTTGAGTTACTGGCAGGGATTGGAGTATTTGCGGTATTAGGATTCATGGCAACAACACAAGGAGTAGACGTGGCAGATGTAGCGACTGCCGGAGTAGGTCTCGCTTTCGTAGTGTTCCCAGAAATTATCAATCAAATGCCGGGATTGAATGGCTTGTTCGGAGCATTCTTCTTCTTATCACTCGTATTGGCGGGAATTACGTCACTTATTTCGATTTGTGAAACGTATATTGCGGGTATGTCAGACAAGTTTAATATGTCTAGACGTCGTTCGGTGACAATCGGTGTCGGGCTTTCTGCTATTATTTCCCTACTATATGCAACAAAAGGTGGACTATACTTCCTAGACGTTGCAGATTACTTTATTAACCAATTCGGTATCGCGGTCATTGGTCTAGTAGAAGTTATTTTACTGGCTTGGGTTTTCAGAAAACTTGGCATTTTCGAACAACATGCGAATGCTGTATCGGATATACGATTAGGCTGGTGGTGGAAAGTGTCATTGACATTGATTACACCACTATTATTAGGAACTATGTTATTTTTCTTAATCAAAGACAATATTGCCGAAAATTACGAAGGATATCCGACATCATTCTTATGGACGATCGGATGGCCGGTCGCTATTGGGGCATTTGTAATGTCTATCGTCTTCACATCGCTGAAGTGGAAAAATAATACACGTATTGCTTCGGACTATGAAGATGACAAAGGAGGGCATTAAATGGATACAGGAATGAGCGGTTCTGCGATACTCATGATGATCGTTGGTATAATCATTATCTGGGGCGGTCTATTTTTGAGTATCTTCTATGCCACGATATTGACGAAGTTCAGAAAGAAATTTAAAGTATAATCAATCTAAAAAAGAGCTATCCGGAAAATCGGTGAGACTGATGGAACTGACCTAAAAAAATGAGACAAATAAAAACACCTTTCGTTGAAAATAGGGTATAGAACCTTATGAAATCAATGTGGAGGTGTTTTTTCTATGGCGACGAGAGTAAGTTATCCAGCAGAAGTGAAAATGAAAGCTATTGAAATGAGATTGGCCGGTGTTCCTGTGAAGCAAGTAATGGAGGAACTATGCATCCGAAATGTAACGCAACTCAAAACATGGATGAAATGGTATCGTAATGGCGAACTTCATCGCTTACAACAGCCTGTTGGAAAGCAATATACGTATGGGAAAGGACCAGAATATGAAAGTGAAACAGCTGAACTTCAAGCAGAAAATCGGTATTTGCGACAACAGATAGATATTTTAAAAAAGTACAGAGACTTGGAGAGGAAGTGGTACCAAAAGTAGTCGTTCAGCTAGTAGAAGAATTAAAGGAAGTAATGACGGTAAGTGAAGTTTGCCTGCACTTAGGAGTAGCCCGATCTACGTACTATCGTTGGCGTAAAACAGCTGATCAGAACACACAAAAAGAAGAACGAGACCAACAGATTGGAAACTTGTGTAAAAAGAATAAATTTCGTTATGGATATCGAATGATTGCCAGTCTATACCCTGGTGTAAGTGAGAAAACGGTACAACGTGTCATGCAGAAAAACGGTTGGCAGTGCCGTGTGAAAATGAAAAAACGCAAGCGAACAGGACAACCTGCGTATGTAGCACCCAATATCGTATCACGTGATTTCACGGCTACACAGCCTCTCGAAAGGTTAGTGACTGATATTACGTACTTGCCTTTTGGTCAATCTATGATGTATCTTTCGAGTATAAAGGATCTGTACAATGGTGAAATCGTGGCCTACACTATTGGATCTACACAAGATACAGCCTTCGTGTTGGATACCCTAAATCAACTAGCAGAGCTACCAGAGGGCTGTATTCTTCATAGTGATCAAGGTTCTGTTTATACGTCTTATGCTTATCAAGAAGCAGTCAAAAAGAAAGGAATTACCATGAGCATGTCCCGTAAAGGCACGCCCGCTGATAATTCCCCCATCGAAACGTTTCACTCCTCGCTAAAGTCTGAAACGTTCTACCTCGACGAGATCTATCGCACAACAAATGCTTGTGTAATACAAATTGTCGAAGAGTATATTCACTATTATAACCATATCCGTATTCAAACGAAACTAAACAGCCAGTCGCCGGTACAATACCGACAAAAGGCTGTTTAGAGGGTGTTTTATTATTGTCTCAAAAACGACAGGCAGTGCCGATTTTTTGTGACAGCTCTTTTTCTCATTCTTTTATGTTCAAGCCTGTTTAGTGACTATATTATGTATAATTCACTTGTTGATTTATTAATAAGCTAGTATAACTATGATGAGTAGATGAAATAAGCCTAACTTGAAGAGTCGTGCGGCTTACGCTTCCAGACGATACGCTTTCCGGAGGGGACGCGGCGAACCGTCAAGCGCTGCGGGTTACGCCTGTCAAATGCAAAGATGTGCTCCTTCTCGCTACGCTTCACTCGCAAAAGCCGTCCTTCGCTACGGCTTTTCCTGATCCTCCCGGAGTCGATCATCTGCAAGCTCCAGCCGAAACTTAGCGTGTGCAAGACAGTTTGATCACTCTTTGTATGTGGTGAAAGACTACGTGGGCTTGTCTGCTACTTCATGTTCGTTTATTAGATGGAGTGAAGCTGACTTGAAGAGTCTTGCGGCTTGCGCTTCCAGACGATACGCTTTCCGGAGGGGGCGCGGTGGACCTCGCAAAAGTGCGTTGCGAGTTACACCTGTCACCCTTGATCCTCCCGGAGTCGATCGTCTTCCAGCTTCAGCCGTACTTTGTGTGTGCAAGACAGTTTGATCACTCTTTGTATGTGGTGAAAGACCAACATCAGCTACTATGACTATTTCGATGGACTGAGTGGAACAAGCAATGACTCTATATGTATTCAATCTGGCAATCCAAAGCTTCACCCACACTGTTCAGGAAGTAGAGCTTACCATACTCTATTTCTGGACGAACACAAACTGACTTCCCGACACAAACTCAAGGATTCTCCCGGAAGAACCGGCGACTCCTGGAGGATCAGTGCGACAGGCGTAATCGCCAACGCACTTCTGGCGAGTCCGCCGCGCACCCTCAGGAAAGCGTCCGGTTCTGCAGGGAGAATCCTAGCACGTACACTACTTTTCAGCACTGCAAAGGAGAAGTCACTTACCTCACTCCAACTTCTGGACGAACACAAACTGACTTCCCGACACAAACTCAAGGATTCTCCCGGAAGAACCGGCGACTCCTGGAGGATCAGTGCGACAGGCGTAATCGCCAACGCACTTCTGGCGAGTCCGCCGCGCACCCTCAGGAAAGCGTCCGGTTCTGCAGGGAGAATCCTAGCACGTACACTACTTTTCAGCACTGCAAAGGAGAAGTCACTTACCTCACTCCAACTTCTGGACGAACACAAACTGACTTCCCGACACAAACTCAAGGATTCTCCCGGAAGAACCGGCGACTCTTGGAGGATCAGGACGACAGGCGTAATCGCCAAAGCACTTCTGGCGAGTCCGCCGCGTCCCCTCAGGAAAGCGTCCGGTTCTGTAGGGAGAATCCTAGCACGTACACTCATTTTCTGCAGTACAAAAGAGGGGTCACTTATCCCACTCCAACTTCTAGACGAACACCAACTGACTTCCTGACACAAATTCAAGAATTCTCCCAACAGCAAATTATCATTCAACATGGTCAGACCATCTATAATTGAAGGTTATCTGAATTTATGTTACATTGACATGAGTAGAAACTAAGAACAGAATGGAGTCGGTAGCGTTGTCATGTAGACCTGAAACCGGAAGAAAGTCAGAGCATGTAAAGAAGCCGGATTGGCTGAAAATCAAGCTAAACACCAATGAGAATTATACAGGTTTAAAGAAATTAATGCGTGAGAAAAACTTACATACCGTTTGCGAAGAAGCACGTTGTCCGAACATACACGAATGTTGGGGAGAGCGCCGTACTGCAACGTTCATGATATTAGGAGCTGTATGTACGAGAGCCTGCCGCTTCTGTGCGGTGAAAACGGGTCTGCCAAATGAACTTGACACGGCCGAACCAGAACGCGTTGCTGAATCAGTTGAATTAATGAATCTGAAACACGTAGTTGTGACTGCTGTAGCACGTGATGATCTGAAAGATGGCGGATCTGCAATTTTTGCTGAAACGATTCGTGCGATTCGACGTAGTAATCCATTCACAACGATTGAAGTATTACCTTCAGATATGGGCGGTGATCGTGATAATCTTCAACGTCTAATGGATGCGAAACCTGATATTTTAAATCATAATATTGAAACCGTACGTCGCTTGACACCAAGAGTTCGGGCACGTGCAACGTATGATCGTTCATTAGAATTATTGGCTCGTTCTAAAGAAATGTATCCAGAAATCCCTACGAAATCATCTTTGATGGTAGGGCTTGGAGAAACGGTAGAGGAAATCATTGAAACAATGGATGATCTTCGCGCACACAACGTAGATATTATGACAATCGGACAATATTTACAGCCGACTAAGAAACACGCTAAAGTTGTTAAATATTATTCTCCTGATGAGTTTGGGGAACTACGTAAAATTGCGATGGCTAAAGGATTCTCACATTGTGAGGCAGGGCCGCTTGTACGCTCTAGTTACCATGCAGATGAGCAAGTGAATGCTGCGGCAAAAGAGAAGCAGCGTCTAGGTGATGAACAATTGGAACTAGAACAACAAGCGAGCAGGTAAATGGAAGTGAAACAGATGGTTATTCTAGAGAACACCCAATACGAAATTGCGACAGAGTTTCGCGACGGCTTTGATGAGGAAGCGTTAAATGAACGGTTTAGTGAAGTACTGTTAAAGTATGATTATATTTTAGGGGACTGGGGATACGGTCAGTTGCGATTAAAGGGATTTTTTGAGGACCGCAATTCCAAATCCACGTATGAAACTAAAATAAGTACCGTTCAAGATTATATTTATGAGTATTGTAACTTTGGTTGTGCCTATTTTATTTTGAAGAAAATCGGAAAAGTAAAACCAGAACCAGACTCCGTTGCTGAACAACAAGCCAATGAGACACAAGATCAATAATAGAATAAAAAGCTTCGGGCAATCGCTCGGAGCTTTTATTCGTTTCGCTGAAAATATGGTAAGATAGAGTGAGTAAAACTTGAGGAGGAAGAGTGATTATGTATTTTGTCGATCAAAAACAAATTAGTAAAACACTTTCTTATATGGAAGAGTTAATTAGAACATTTGAGAGCGAAAGTAACTGGCATGAAAGTGAAGTGAAAAGGCTTGCGGTCGAACGTATTGCCCATGGTTTAATCGAAGGTGTTATCGATGTAGGAAACTCTATGATTGATGGATTTATTATGCGTGATCCTGGCAGCTATGATGATATTATTGACATTTTAGAAGATGAAAAAGTCATTCGTCCTGAGCAGGCGACACCTCTAAAATCATTTATTTCGATTCGTCCGATGATTGTCCGTCAATTTACAGAAGTGGAAACTGCAGAAGTAGAAAACTCTATCCGCCGAACTGCGAACGAACTTAAATTGTTCCCACAACAGGTCCGGGATTATTTAACTAATGAATTAGGGCCGGTTTCTGCATTCTTACCGACGGAATAATGACGATGAAACAGTATAAAGTGTATTGCTTAGATTTAGATGGCACAATGTATCGCGGAAAAGAACCGATTCAGGAAGCTGTAGATTTTGTTGCGCGTTGCCAGATGCAAGGGGCAGAAACGTACTTTATTACAAATAATGCAGCCTATACACGGGCAGAACAGCAACAAAAACTAGCGAATTTCGGCGTCCAAACCGATGTAGAGCACATTATGAATTCACCGATGGCGCTAGCGAAATTTTGTAAACAACATTATCCAGATGCTCGTGTATTAATGATTGGGGAAGAAGGACTGGAAGAAGCGTTAGTAGCGGAAGGGATTTCTATGACGACGTCGAACCCAGACGTAGTGATGATGGGGCTAGACCGTCAGATTACGTATAGTAAACTATCGGAAGCTTGTTTAGCCATTCGCAACGGAGCGCATTTTTTAGGAACGAACGTAGATCAGCGATTTCCGACAGAAAGAGGGCTTGTTCCGGGTAATGGTTCATTTCTAAAGTTAATGGAAGCGGCCACTGGAGTTGAGCCATTTGTCGTCGGCAAGCCTGAGCCTCATATGCTGCAATTCATTCAACAGCAAGGTTCGTATGAAAAGAATCAGATGGTGTTGATTGGAGATAATTATGATACCGACATTTTGGCAGGAATTCGCTATGGCATAGACACCGCTTACGTCGCAACAGGCGTGACACCCGTTCAGGAGCTCTTGAAAAAAGAAGTTCAGCCAACCTACATCTTGTCTACATTAGCAAATTGGAACTACTGATAACAATTTTATCAAAGCGCGAAAAATAAAAGACTGTAAACAAACTCCTTGTGGAAAAAGTTTGCCTACAGTCTTTTTACTATACATTTTATAATTAAAAAAGAGGATTGTCTTCAATGAATTGATAAATACGCGCAGTCAATTCATCAGGCGTATCCGCTTCGACCAGTTCGCCGTTGACAAGCGCATATAATGTATCTGCGCATTTCGTGCAATAACTTAAACAACCGTATTCAAGCACATCGATATTCGGATCTCTCTCTAATGTCTCAAATACTGGATAGGCTCCATTCGCCAAATTACTAATACAAAACTCCACGATGGGATTCATCTTTCTCACCTCGCCTATTAGAAATGGTACTCTTTTTTAAGTTGTCCGTCAATGAGTAGACATATTGTGAAAGTAATCACAAACTGATATACTAACAAATGAGGTTCAATCGGAACATAGATATCACACATAAAAGGAGAACTTTATGAGGAAATTACTATTATTAGGTGCCGGTTATGGCAACATGCGGATGTTACTACGTCTACTGAACAAGGAATTGCCAAGTGATATTGAAATTACGCTTGTCGACAGAACACCGTTCCATAGTTTGAAGACAGAATTCTATGCATTGGCAGCAGGAACCGTTCCAGACTCTGACATACGAGTAGCGATTCCAAATCATGAACAATTAAAAGTAGTAGAAGGCGAGATTCAAGAGATCAAACCTGAAGAAAAAGCAGTACTACTAACAAATGGCCAAACGCTTACGTATGATGAACTAGTCATTGGTTTAGGCTCTGAAGACAACTTCCATGGGGTACCGGGTGCCGCAGAACATACATTAAGCATTCAGACTATCGGAAAATCTAGAACTACATATCAAACGCTGTTAGGACTAAGCGGAGGAGCCACTGTCGGTATTGTGGGTGCCGGATTGAGCGGTATCGAGCTAGCGAGTGAACTACGCGAAAGTCGCCCAGATTTAAACATCAAACTATTTGACCGCAGCCCGCGTATTTTACGTGACTTCCCAGAACGCTTGAGTAATTTCGTTAAAGGTTGGTTCGATCAGAATGAAGTTGAGGTGGTCGCTAACTCGAATATTACGAAAGTGGGAGAATCTGTTCTATATAATCATGAGGAAACAATTGCAGTAGACGCAGTAGTTTGGACAGCGGGTATTAAGCCAGGCAAAGTAATTGACGATATGGCCGTGCAAAAAGACCGTTCTGGACGCGTCGTACTAAATCAATACCATCAAGTACCTTCTTATCCAAATGTCTATGTAGTCGGAGATATTGCAGCACTTCCACACGCGCCTAGTGCCCAGTTGGCTGAGGTGCAGGCAGAACAAATTGTCCAAGTACTGCGATTAGTGTGGAAAGATGAGCCGCTTATGGCAGAAATGCCTGAGTTGAAGTTAAAAGGCTTCATGGGTTCACTAGGAAAGAAACAAGGATTTGCTTACTTAGCCGATCGTACTGTAACTGGTCGCATCGCACGTTTGATGAAATCAGGTTTACTGTGGATGTATAAATGGCATAATGGTTGATTACTAGCTTAACATTAAAAAAGAACTGCTCATCACTTCATGTTTCCCTTCAAACGGGTAAGTGACAGACAGTTCTTTTTCTTATGGTATAAATCATTCACTCGCTTTTTTCGAAAACTTTTCGAATGAAGTGTTTTCAAATTCTTCTCTCGTATAGCGAATGCTTGGCAACTCTTTCATTTTTGACTCTTTTCCATCTTTTATTATCATCACTTGAATGACAATATTCACTTCTGACACGTCAGGAAATTCAAAAGCAGCTTGCATTGTTTTAAACGCCCAATTAATAGAAGTAGGCGCTATCGAAACGTCTTCTGTATTGGAATTAATAATAGAGATAATTGTCAATAATCCATCGTCAGTCATACTCGCTTCATCGATAAACTTTACTTTCTTCATGATTTGCTCTTCTATGGGAAGTTCTTCTTCACTCGCTCGTTTATTTTTGGAATCCCACACGCCTAATGTAAAACTAAACGCAGAAATTACGATCAACATGATAAACCACCATCTCTTCATGAGTGGTTTTTTTGTCTCATTCACTCTCATTCCCCCTATGACTATCGTCTTCTTTGATTATATCCTAGATTAGCAAAAGATGACGAAAAATTTTTCAGATTTGAAAATAATCAAAAGAGAAGAATGATGAGTAAACTAAATTGAGTTATGAAAGTCCATCAAGAAGCAAAAAGGCGGACATCCTTTTTAAATGACCGCACACATTTCGAAAACATAAGAGTCATTTTCAGTTCTCAATTAATCCACCAAATTATCACTTTATACTGCGTGATAACCAAGTGCTTCCATTGCCCGGTAGACAGGTTTCAACTGGATATATCCTTCGCCTACCATTTCATTGTTTACCATAACCAACGGATAAAAGTACTCATCTTCACGGATCTTTTCAACGATTTCCAGTTGATATGGTTCCGTCAACTCCTTATCAATATCAATATACATAATGGTGAAAGGCTGATTAGGGTACTTTCTTGAAAGAGCAGCATCAAGCCACTCGTACGTATCTTTAGATGAAGGGGCATTTACACAACTAGCGCACTGAATATCCGCTCCATACACTTCAATAATTACAGGTGATAGTGACATGAAAATCATTCCTCCGATTCATTATTGGATTTTTTCTGCTAAGCAGTTTATAATAAGTATAAGGAAAGGAGAGATTGATTACAATGACAACAGATACGAAATTATACGAGCCGGTAAAAGAAGTGCTAGATAAATTACGCCCATTCCTATTGCGCGATGGAGGGGACTGCGAACTTGTGGACATTGACGAAGGAATTGTCAAGTTACGTTTATTAGGTGCATGTGGAACGTGCCCAAGCTCGACGATTACATTAAAAGCAGGTATTGAACGCGCATTACTTGAAGAAGTTCCTGGCGTTGTAGAGGTAGAACAGGTCTTTTAATTTCCTGCCATTTATATTGAAGCCGTGCGATGAAGTGCAAACTTCTTGCACGGCTTTCGCTGTTATCCAATTTTATTCGTAGCTTCTTCATCCCGTATTTCTTGCCAGCGATCTTTCGCTAATTGAATAATCGTCGGTTCAGTAGACCGTTTTTGCGCTTCGATTACGCGTGAGAAATTCATAATTGCTTGCGCACGATCATGAATGCGCCAAGAAAGCTCAGCGATGATATACTGTACACGCGTTTCAGACATTTGGGTACCTACGTAGTCACCGTTTGAAAAAGCTTGTAAATAAAGGTCGCGTGCAATCCGTAAATAGCGTATTTCCTGTTCGTTTTGCTCGGTTTCTCGATAAATCCATGCGATCCGCAACATCATACCAGCCATAGTTAAGTGCTTTTCTTTTTTGAAATTCGCACTTAAGTAAGCCAGTTTGTAAGCTTCTACAGCTTCTTCGTTCGTACGGATCCCACCAAATGACCGGCTGCGCCATTTCGCTGTAATGTTTTTGGCGATCATTTCTTTTGTGCCTGGGCCAAAATAGGGTGAAAAATCATCTGTATATGCGAAGCCACAATGCGGACAAACAGCAACATTATAGAAAAGAGGATTAATTTCCTTATTCATATATATAGGCCTAAAATCACTATCATGATCAGAGACTCTTACTTGACGTGAACGAATACGGGTAGTTGGAAAATGCTCTTTGCATAGTAAACATTGCATTTTCTTCTCATAAAATGGGCTGATTTCCATTATACTCATTCCTTTCATACCTAAGCCTTATTATACAGCAAAATAGTCCTAGTGGGGGGAGTATTTGTTTGCAATTTAGTGAAAAAGATTGATATGATAGAACAAATCGTGGAAAGTGAGTGAAGTTAATGAACAATCCAGTAGAAATTACAGAGGCAGCAGCATTTCACGTGAAAAAAATGATGACACATAACGAAGAAGAAGGCTCTTATTTACGCGTATCAGTCAATGGTGGCGGGTGCAGCGGACTGACATATGGACTAGGGTTTGCGACTGAACAAGAAAAGGATGACGTGTTCTATACACAACATGATATTCCAGTTCTCGTGAAAGAAGAAGACGCAGCGATTTTAGCAGGAACGAAAGTTGATTATAAGGAGTCATTAATGGGTGGCGGCTTCACAATCGACAACCCGAATGCGATTGCGAATTGTGGCTGTGGAACGAGTTTCCGTACAGCTCAAAAAGCGGGCGCGCCTGCAGATTGTGAATAAGTAAATATTCGCAAAATAGTAGCTGTAATTGATTATTTGCACTATTAGAATGCTATTGAAAATCATGTGCAAAAGGTCTACTATTAAGTAGGGAAAGTTATTTCATATTAAAACTAAATGCCGACACTGCGTAAAACCAATGATTGTTCGATTTTACACGTCCTCGGCATTTAATAAACTTAAAGGTGGTTTCGATTTACGTGAAAAGACCGACAATCTTAGTATTGGGTGCAGGGTACGGTGGTTTGATGACCGTCGTAAATTTACAAAAGTCATTAGGAACAGATGAAGCAGATATCGTCCTAATCAATAAAAATGACTATCACTATGAATCTACATGGTTGCATGAAGCAGCTGCTGGGACTTTGACGCCGGAGCAAGTTCGTTATGACATTGCTAGTGTCATCAACAGCAACAAAGTGAAGTTCATTGAAGCAGAAGTTACAGGTATTGATGTAGAATCAAAAAATGTTAAGACAAACCTTGGTTCACATACATACGACTACCTGGTAATTGCTCTTGGCTTTGAAGGTGAGACTTTCGGTATTAAAGGTCTTGATCAGTAT
Source organism: Sporosarcina sp. PTS2304 (assembly GCF_003351785.1). Classification (GTDB taxonomy): domain Bacteria; phylum Bacillota; class Bacilli; order Bacillales_A; family Planococcaceae; genus Sporosarcina. The sequence continues at coordinate 1,696,452 of NZ_CP031230.1, read as the reverse complement.
GCATTATCTATCGCGAACGTAAAAGCTGCGCGCCAGATTCGTGACCATATGGAATATCAATTCGCTACTTGGTCTACAGAGGAAGTTAAAGATGATAGCCGTTTAACTATCATTGTAGGTGGAGCAGGCTTTACTGGAATTGAATATCTTGGTGAATTAGGTAACCGTGTGCCTGAGTTATGTAAAGAATATGATGTGCCGGCTAAAAAGGTGCGCATTCTTTGTGTAGAAGCAGCGCCAATGGTCTTGCCTGGTTTTGATCCAGAACTAGTAGAATATGCGGTACGTCAATTAGGTTCAAAAGGTGTAGAATTCTCCATCGGTACACCAGTCGTTGAAGCGACTCCTGAAGGCGTTATGATTAAAACTGGAGAAGGCGAAGATGATGTAGAATTCATCAAAGCTGGAACGGTTGTATGGGCAGCCGGAGTACGCGGTAACCGTTTAATTGAAGAGTCAGGCATTGAAAATATGCGCGCTAGAGTTAAAGTGGAGAAAGATTTACGCGCACCTGGTTTTGACAATGTATTCGTCATCGGTGACTGTTCACTTATGATTAATGAAGCAATTAACCGACCGTATCCTCCAACAGCACAAATCGCGATGCAACAAGGTGAAATTTGCGCTAATAACCTTATCGCTTTGATGAAAGGGAAGCCGACTATGGAGTTCGTACCGGATTTAAAAGGTAGCGTATGTTCATTAGGTGACTCTGATGCAATTGGTGTAGTATTTGATAAGAAATTAACAGGTGCGAAAGCGTCATTTATGAAGAAAATGATCGATAACCGTGCACTCTTCATGGTAGGCGGCGTTGGATTAACTATTAAAAAAGGTAAATTTAATTTCCTATAAAACTATGTGTTTTCACATAAAGTTAGACTGCAGACAGGTTCTTTACATAGAGCATGTATGCAGTCTTTTTTGCGGTCGGATAATGAAATCAACGACAAGTCAACTGGGAAGTTCACTTCTACCTATAATCCGTCGTGTCATATTTTAAGATTTCATGACAACTGTATAGTTTGGGCTATGTTCTCTATCTCATTCTATTGAAAGCTATTGCACCTTGCTGTAAAATGTTGTAGTGATGAACTGGAGGTTATCGGTAATGCAAACTATATCCATAGCGCAAGTGTTGCTATCGATCTTAATATTTATTGTAATGTTTTTCGGTATTGGTTTCTTAATCAATATGTTATTGCGCATGACCTGGCTGATGGCCATCGTGTATCCGATTGTCGTTATTTTTATTATTGATGATGTACCGATGTTCCATTACATCACGAAGCCTGCACATGCGTTTAGTGAATTAGGTGCAAGTATTATGTCGCTTCATGTAGTAGATATTGTGATTTTATCCAGTGGTTTAGTTGGGGCGATTATCGCAGGGTTTGTTATGAAGGCTTTGCGAAGACAAGGGTATCAAATGTTTTAATGAATGGATTATTTATAAAAACATCAGCGGGCATGCCTCGTTGATGTTTTTATTTTTTTCTGAGGTAGGGGCTAGTGCAAGAATAGCAGGTATCGTTCTTGAATTTTGAAAGTGATCGGTTCACTTAGTCACTTCGGTGCTGGCGGATGGCTCCCGGGATGAGCTAGAAAAGAAGACCGCTTTTCTAGCTCATCGCTTCGCTCAAAGAATCCAAGAATACGTAATGATCGAAATTGCAATACCAGTCAAAGCCCCGAAAAACACTTCGTTCGGCTTATGGCCAAGCAATGTCTTAAGCTCTTGGATCTTCGTTTCATTATCCTTTTTCGGCCACCCCTTAATATCATCCACAAACATCTGAAAATCAGAACGCATTTGATTGATAATGACTGCTTGCTGCCCCGCCTGGTAACGAATTCCTGTTGCATCGAACATAACAATCACCGCAAAAATTGCAGACACCGCGAATAAAGGCGAATCCAAGCCTGCTTCAAAAGCAATAGCCGTCGTCAATGCCGTGACAGCTGCCGAATGTGAACTGGGCATACCGCCTGTAGAAGTCATAAGTCCAAAATCGAGTTTACGCGTCAATAAAAAATGAATAGGAATTTTAACAAACTGAGCAAATAAAATGGCGAATAACGCTGCAAGGAGCGGTACGTTCTCAAAAATAGCCAAATAATTCCACTCCCTTTCCGCAAGATAATAGGGTTAGTATACCATAAACCAACTGTCATCGTGACCTTAACGACAATCCTTGTCATTGAAACAGCGCAACTGCCTAGTCTATACTGTTAGAGGACAGCGGTAAAGAAAAAGGAGGCCATTTTTACATGATCACAGTTGAAGCATCATCCACATTACAGCAACAAGAGGTTGAACTATTGGTGATCGGAATACCTGATCATCCTGAAAACGTGAAAGAGTGGGAGACAGTCGTTGAAGCGTTCCATCCCTCTTTACCTGAATGGATTAAATCAGGTGATATTAAGCAAGAGTTTAATCAATTAACGAAAATGCCTGCACTTACTAAACGTTCATTTAAGCGCGTGTACTTTGTAGGGATAGGAAAGCAAGACCAGCTATCGGATGTGCAACTACGCGAGTTGTTCGCGACAGTAGGTAAACAGTTGCATGCTGATCGTATACGTTCAGTAGCGGTATGGACAGCCCCTTTTTGCAATGAAGAATTGACCTGTGCAGACATCGCTCACATAGCATCAGAAGGAATTAGTATGGGCTCCTATGAATATGAAGGTTTCCGAACATCTTCCAATGAAGTGGATGTTCCGCTTGAACTAGTCAGATTTATTACACATGCAAACGAACAAGAAGTAATAGCTGCAGGGAACATCGGTATGATCCATGCACACGCTGTGAACGAAGCGCGGACGTTAGTAAATGTTCCGCCAAATTTATTAACGCCGACTAAAATGGCAGATTACGCACGTGAACTCGCAAAAAGTTATGACTTTGAAATCGACGTATTAGGAAAAGCGGAAATGGAAGAACTCGGAATGGGTGCGATCCTTGCAGTCAATCAAGGATCTGTTGAAGAGCCCCAATTGATTGTCTTAAAATATCAAGCGACTGATCAATGGGAAGATGTCATTGGATTAGTAGGCAAAGGCGTCACGTATGACACGGGTGGCTACTCGCTGAAGCCGCGCGAAGGCATGATAGGTATGAAAGGTGATATGGGCGGTGCAGCGGCTGTATTGGGTGCTATGTGCATTATAGGAGAGTCCCGGCCGAAGAAAAATGTAATAGCCGTCATTGCATCAACAGATAATATGATTTCGGGAACAGCGTTTAAACCAGATGACGTCATTACTTCATTGAGTGGAAAAACAATTGAAGTATTAAATACGGATGCGGAAGGACGTCTAGTGTTAGCAGATGCGGTAACATACGCGAAGCAAGCGGGTGCAGAGTATCTGATAGACGTTGCGACGCTTACAGGCGGAGTCATTGTGGCGCTTGGCAATGATAAAACAGGGACATTAACGAATGATCAAGACTTTTACAAACAATTTGAAAAAGCAGCAGAAGAAACAGGAGAATTTATTTGGCAACTGCCTTTGACGGAAAATGATAAGAAACGAATTCGCAAAAGTCCGGTAGCCGATTTAAATAATTCGCCAGGACGTGATGGACATATGATCTTCGGCGGTGGCTTTGTAGGTGAATTTGCTGAAAATACTCCGTGGATTCACTTAGATATTGCCGGCACATCAGACGCTTCTAGTCCTCATGTGCTTGGTCCTAAAGGTGCGACAGGTGTAATGGTTCGTACGCTGGCTACATTCGTCGAGCGTTTAGCTGCAACTGATCAGGAATAATATAATCTAGGCGTTTTCCCCAAAGCGCTTTTTATCGTAGGCATACGATAAAGGGAAAGGGGGATGCTGAGATGTCGAGAAATAATTATAGAGGTGGGTACCACGGCGGAGGTGGATTTGGCGGTGGGTTCGGTTTTGGTGGACCATTTCTTGGTGGTTTGGTCGGAGGGTTTTTAGGTAATGCAATATTTCCGAACTACGGCTACGGAGGTGGCTATGGCGGATACTACCCGCCTTATTACACCATGCCATACTACCCGCCGTATTATCCATATTATCCATACTATTAAATCAAAAACACGCAGAGGAAATTAATCCTTCTGCGTGTCTTTTTCAAGTTCTTCACGTTTCTCTTGTATAGCTACTTTCAATGCGTCTGCTACAGTCAATTTTGTCGGCTTTACACCAGACATATAAGCTGCGCGTGTCATTAAGTGACCACCAATAGGGGAAGTGATGAACAAAAATGCAATTCCGAGGATCAGTTGTATACTGAAGTGACCTTCTTTCCACCAGAAGTGAAAAAATACACCAAGCAATAAACTCATCACGCCGAGCGTTGCGCTTTTAGAAGCTGCATGGGCGCGTGTATACGCATCAGGCAACCGTAAAATACCAATGACTGTGACAATCGTGAAAATGATCCCCACAACAACGAGTGACACAATAATAATATCAGCGATCAGATCCACGTTCGATGATCTCTCCTCTCTCAATAAATTTAGAGAAGGACACCGTGCCAATGAATGACATAATGGCAATCAATAAAATAGCGTCGATATAAAACGGTGTATCAAACAATATGGAGATCAAAGCAATAGCTGAAATTAACATGACGCCAATCGCATCTAGTGCAATGAGTCGGTCAGGCGTAGAAGGTCCTTTCCAGACGCGATACAGTAATCCGAGCATAGAAAGAATGACTAGCACTAAACAAACTGAATAAAAAGTGTTCATCCCCGACTCACCTCCATAATCGCTTTCTCAAATGTATTTTTAATGGACTCTATCGCTTCGTCCACATCGTCCACATCGATCGCATGGACGTACAATGTTCGTTGATCATCTGAGACATGAATAACGATTGTCCCAGGCGTCAATGTGATTAAGCTGGATAACAGTGTTATTTCCCAATCGCGCTCTAGTTCAGTCGGTAAAGCAAAGATCATCGGTTGTATTGTTGACAGGTTAGGTTTAATAACCAAAAGCAGTACCGAGATATTAGACATAATTAACTCTTTTAAGAAAATTAACGTTAATTTGATAGCCGACCAAATTCTCCATACATACAAACGTCCTCGAAAATACCGACGTGTCATGATAATCATCAACAAACCGATAATATACCCAATGATAAAGGTGGAAGGTGTTAATGAACTTGTCATGAACATCCAAACAACTGCAATAAAGAAATTTAATAATATTTGAAAAGCCATGACATCTACTCCTTTAACACCGCATCAATATAGATAGACGGATCGGTAAGTACGTTTGCGGCATCTGACATATACGGCATTAGCCATTCTGCACCTACTCCGTACGCTATCGTAATGATGACGAGCGCAACAGCAGGGATCATCATCGCACGGTATGACCCTTTGCTCGTGACGGGTAGTGGTTGTTTCAGTTCGCCCCAGAAAGCGTAAATGAAAATTCGAATTACCGATAGTAAAACGATTAAACTGGAAGCTAAAATGACTATACTGCCTATTGCGTGATCAGCTTCAAAGCCGCCTTTAACAATTAGTAATTTTCCAAGGAATCCACTAAGTGGAGGAATACCGGCCAGACCAAACGCAGCGATTAAGTAAAACCATCCAAGTGATGCGTGTGTTTTAATCAGTCCGCCCATTTCGCGTAAATTTGAAGTTCCCGTTATATAGATAATGATCCCGATCAACACAAACAGAGCGGCTTTAATCAACATATCGTGAATCAAATAATAGATTGCACCTTCCATACCGGCTGTGTTCATTTGTGCGACACCGAACAATATTACGCCTACTGCAATCACAATATTGTAAATAATAATTTGTTTTAAATCGAAGTAAGCAAGAGCTCCGATGCAACCTGCGATAATTGTTAGCAGCGACAAGACAAGCAGAAATTGATGCGTAAATGCAAGATCATGAACGAAGAATAATGTATACGTCCGGGTGATCGCATAAACCCCGACTTTCGTCAACAGCGCACCAAATAATGCTAATACAGGTATCGGAGGAGCCGCATACGAACCTGGTAACCAAAAGTAGAGTGGGAAGATCGCACCCTTTATTCCGAAGACGATCAAAAATAAAATCGCAATGACCGAAATAATTCCAGGCTGGTTAATTTCAGCTATCTTAACTGAAATATCGGCCATATTCAATGTTCCGATGACAGAATATAAATAAGCAACTGTGATGACGAAAAGGGCAGATGAAATCACATTTACTAAAATATATTTGATGGATTCTCGAAGCTGTCTTTTCTCGCCGCCTAGTACAATTAATAAGTAAGAAGCGATCAGCAACACTTCGAAAAATACAAACATATTAAAAATATCGCCCGTTGTAAATGCTCCATTGATTCCCGTAATCATAAATAGAATAGCGGGGTAGTAGAAGAATCTTTCTCTTTCCACACCAATCGTTTTAAAGCTGTACAACACTACGAAAAACGTCAGTAAAATAGTCGTTGTCACGAGTAACGCGGAGAACATATCCGACACCATCGTGATCCCAAACGGTGCCGGCCAGCTTCCAAGCGTTACGGTTTGGATTCCTTCTGCTTTCACTGTCGCGACAAGCCAACAAGAAGCAACTAGACTGAGAGCCAATCCGATCAATGTGACCACTCTTTGGATAACCACCTGCTCTTTGAAAAACAATAAAATCATCGCGAAGAAAAAAGGAATAATGATCGGAAATAAAAGAAGATTAATCATGTTCATCATTCCCTCTCAATTCATTCATATTATCTGTTTTATGAACCGCATACATACGATACGCCATGACCAGCATCACCGCTGTGACACCGAAACTGATGACGATCGCAGTTAAGATTAAAGCTTGGGGCAGCGGATCGGCAAAGTCTGTCACGCCGTCAGCGAGCACAGGAGGAGCTGTACCACCGAGTCCGCCCATCGTTAAAATAAGTAAGTGTGCACCGTGACTGAGTAAGCCTGTCCCCAAAATGATTTTCAACAAGCTGCGGGAGAGGATCAAGTATACAGCAGCGGTAAATAACACACCGATTACAATCGCAAGTAGTAACTCCATCAGTCATCTCCTCCAATCGATTGAATAATCGTAATGGCCGAGCCGACGACTACTAAATAGACACCGCTATCAAATAACATTGCTGTATGAAGTGATGTCGTGCCGAATAGTGGCAACGTGAAATCGTCAAACGCATGTGTGAAAAAGGGGACATTAAACGCGATAGATCCTGCTGCCGTGCCTAGTGCCAGCAATAAACCAATAGCTGTTACGATCGTAAAGTTAAATGGCAAAATTTGCTGAATTGTTCGCAAGTCAAAAGCAAGCAACAATAAAACAATCGCGCCTGTTGTCAACAGTCCGCCTACGAAACCTCCACCAGGTGCGTAATGCCCCGTAAAGAAAATGTGAATCGAGAATAAGAAGATGATGAAAAACACGACTTTGGCTGTAGTTTGTAAAATCACATCATTTGTTTTCATCAGTAGTCTCCTTTCTCGAAACACGTAAACGTATCATTCCAAGTACAGCAATTCCTGCAATTGCAAGTACCGCAATCTCGAATAACGTATCAAATCCACGGTAATCCACGAGAATGACGTTAACGATATTTCCGCCACCCGCTTCCGTTGCGACTGTATCTTTATAATACTGCGATATCGAAGGAATCAGCTTTTGTGAGTGACTGGATAACGCGACCAGCGTCACCATCACACCGACACTCAAGGCAATTATAAAGTTTACTACTTTCACTTTTGCGGTTTCTCCATGAGAGTTCAAAGCTGGTAGATGTTTGAACGCCAGTAAGAAGAGAGCGACAGAAACTGTTTCGATTACGAGCTGGGTTAAAGCTAAGTCCGGCGCTTTGAAAATAACGAAGAAGAGGGCGACAGAATAACCGACACCACCTAACGAAATAATCGCAGCTAACCGATTGTTGGAAAATACTACGAATCCAACAGCCAATACCAAAATAATCGCATTCAATATACTATAAAGTGAAATAGCGGCAAAACTAGTCATATCAATAACGAATGCATCCTTGATAAATAACACAGCAATGATTGCTACGGAAAGAAACGCAAAAATATACAGTAAATACGTGCGAATCACGCCATCCATATACAATCGAGATAATCGGTTCATTCCTCGATCACTTCCGCGCATCAAAGCATCATAGCCTTCATTCAATGACAATTTGGCAGGTTGAATATTATACAACGGCTGCCATTTTGGAATAGTGACGTAAAATAAAGAACCAACTGCAATAATTCCAATCGTCAACCAGAGAGCTGTCGAACCGAAACCATGCCAAGCCTGAACATGAACATTCACGGTCTGCGGGTTTGCATACAATGTAGGTTGCACAGCCATCACAGCAGGTTTGATGATCCACTTGCCGACAAGATTTGGAATGAAGAAAATGATAAGTACCAAGCTAGCTAATATCATAGGAGCAAGCAACATCCCGATCGGTGCTTCATGCGGCTGTTTTGGTAACTGTTCTAATTTCTTCTGACCTGCAAACGTCTTTAGTAAGAAATATAAACTGTACGTAAATGTGAATACGCTTGCAATCCATGCGACGATTGGGAATAAAATCCCCCATGTATCAAAGTTGAATAATTCGAAATGCTGAAGCGCCACCATAGAATCTAAGAACATCTCTTTACTTAGAAATCCATTAAATGGCGGTAAGCCGGCCATTGACAATGAGCCGATCAAAGCTACAGTGAAACTTAACGGCATAATACTCATCAATCCGCCGAGTTTCCGAATATCTCGGGTACCGGTTTCATGATCGATAATACCGGCAATCATAAATAATCCACCTTTAAAGGTTGCATGGTTAATCAAATGAAAGATGGCTGCATAAGTTGCTAATGCAAACACGGCGTCCGTCGTATGATAGGAAATTGCACCTGCACCAAGCAACGACATAATTAATCCGAGCTGGCTGACGGTGGAGAATGCCAAAATGGCTTTTAAATCTGTTTGTTTGATGGCGAAAAAAGAACCCCAGAACAACGTCAGTAAACCAATGCCGGTTACGAGCCAAATCCATATAGACGATGTACCGAAAATCGGGGTAAAACGTGCAACCAAGTAAATACCCGCCTTTACCATTGTAGCCGAGTGCAAGTACGCACTAACCGGAGTAGGCGCTTCCATAGCGTCTGGCAACCAAACGTAAAAAGGAAATTGTGCAGATTTTGTAAATGCACCAAGTAGTAGTAAAGCTAACGCTAACGTAAAGTACGGCTCATTCACTAATTGAGGTGCCTGAGCGATTAGCTCGCGAATAGAGAATGTATTCCCCATAATACTAAGCAACGCAAAGGCCCCGAGCATCATTAACCCGCCAAATACAGTAATCATCATTGACTTCAATGCACCAAAACGTGATTTGTCACGCGTGTACCAATAGCCAATCAACAGGAATGATGAAATGGACGTCAGTTCCCAAAATAAATACAGTGTAATCGTATTGTCTGATTGAACAACACCTAGCATAGCTGTCATAAAGATAAGTAGATAGACGTAAAAACTGCCTAAATCTTCTTTTTTCTTGTCCATGTAGAAAACAGAATACAACACAACTAACGAACCAATACCAGTAATCAATAGTGTAAATAATAAGCTCAGACCATCTATGTAAGAAATAAATGTAATTCCCAATGAAGGAATCCACTTTAGTTCAGAAATAGCATGACCACCATCCATCATTAGCGGTATGAAGCTAAGGTAGTAGATGAACAACGCAAGGGGGACTAGTAACACAATCCAACCCGTATGTATTCCCTTCAGATATTTAGCAACAAAGGGAACAAGGAGAGCGAAGATCACGGGTAAAAAAATCAATAACACGAATTCCAAAAGAATCCTCCTTCCATACAAGTTCTGTACATGATAAAAGTCCAACGGTGTATGTTTGGACGTATTTGTTAGTATAGCGCAAAACATTTTAAATTGCATAGACGACAATTGACCAATTATTGCTTTATTCGACTTCCTTCTTATATTATTAGGAGTGTAAAAAATATTTTTGAGGTGTCTTATGAAAAATCCATATTTGTTCGGTTATTTACCTTTTGTGACGATCGTGTTGTTCAGTTTGACGTTCGGCGTTTACAGTGTAGGAGAATCAACCGTCTTTTTTAAAGAAATTGGTTTATATCAAGGAATGCGTGAGTTTCTATCTGATTTTCAGTTGCGTATCTTTTTATTAACGATGTATACATTGTTGTTTTTCATGGTTTTTGCAGCGCTGAAGTTAATTGCAACAACTATCCACGAAACGGCATTATTATTCTTTTTACGAAAAGAGGCAGATGCGTCTTATAGCGCTACGAAATCAGGAGCAGTCATTTATTTTCTTGGAGCGCTTGCTTCTGCTGCAGGTATTCAATCGTGGAAGACACTCGTTCTTATTTTTGTCATCACGTCTTTTATTTATTTTATTTATGTGGTGTATAAGTTAAGTCCGTTTATGACATTGACTCATACGGTCGGCTTGATCTTTTTTCAAATCATTGTATGGAGTGTTTTGTTAGCTGTGCTCGTCTATATTTTAATCCGCTTGTATAATGGATTATTGGCTAGTATTCCGTTAGCTAACCCTATCAAATGAAACTCCTCTTTAAAATTATTTGCAGTTAGTTTGTTTTCAGTTGTTGAAATTTAAAAAAGGACTATGCAGAAAGTCAGTGGTGTCTGATTTTCTGTGATAGTCCTTTTCTTGTGAAGACAGATTATTTGATGGATTAAGGTTCTGAAAGTTTAGAGAGGCCGCGCTCATAGAATTGCCACTTCCGCTCATAGCGAGAGTGCTTGCGCTCATAGAATTGCCACTTCCGCTCATAGCGAGAGTGTTCGCGCTCATAGAATTGCCGCTTCCGCTCATAGCGAGAGTGTTCGCGCTCATAGAATTGCCACTTCCGCTCATAGCGAGAGTGCTCGCGCTCATAGAATTGCCACTTCCGCTCATAGCGAGAGTGTTCGCGCTCATAGAATTGCCACTTCCGCTCATAGCGAGAGTGTTCGCGCTCATAGAATTGCCACTTCCGCTCATAGCGAGTTACTCGCGCATCGTAGCTGAGAATGCACGAAGGTGTAATTTTTGATCTCGTATTGCAGGGATGGGGGTTGGTTTGTCATATCCGATCCATACCGCAGATGTATAGTGATCGTTCATCCCGATTACCCATAAATCTTTGAAGGCATCTGTTGTGCCTGTTTTCGCTCCGGTATAGTTTGTCGAATAGGTAATACCTTTACCTGTACCGTTTCGTACGACATCCTGCATGAGGGAGCGGATGCTTTTAACTGTAGAGCCGGACCAGATATTTTTCGGTGATTCGTCCCATTTGTATAAAAGATTACCGTCCAAGTCTTTTACAGCGCGAATCGCATGGGGGGGGGAATACATACCGTCCAAGAAACTGGTTGTCGCACTAGCTAACTCCAATGGCGTGACTCCTTTTGAAAACCCGCCTAGTGCAGCTGGATAGCTATAGTCGTCTTCTGATACATGTTGAAAGTGAAAAGGTTTCAAATAAGCGAAAGCCTGTTCTATACCAACGCGCTGCAATAAGCGAACAGCTGTCGTATTGTAACTATTCGTAAATGCTTCGCGAATGGATGTTGTGCCAAATTGATAGTTTCCGAAATTTCGCGGGCAATAGCCTTGTATACAAATATTACTGCTATTAATTGGCGTATCCGCATGGAATGGACCGCTTTCAAAGAATGGCGCGTAAACGAGCAACGGCTTGATTGCGGATCCAGGCTGGCGAACGGCTTGGTAAGAACGATTAAAGTCCGTTTTCTTATAGCCTGCGCCCGCGTACAAACTGACAATTTCGCGCGTATTATTGTCTATAATTGCAGCGCCTGCTTGTACCCCACGATTGCCGATAAGTGCTGACAACCTATTTTCATCATGTTGCTGTTTCGTTGGATTTAGCGCTGTTTCAATGATCAATCCTTGTCCAGTGATTTCATTCGCTCGTTGAGTAATCACTTGTTGCCAGCGCTGTTTTTCCTCAGGTGTTTTTGATTTTGCTAGAGAGGCTTCTAATCCTTCAGAACGTGCAATCAATTGTTTAAGTTCATCCAAGACATACGAACTATACATAGGAAAATCTTGTTCTTTTTTCTTCACATGCAGCCGAATAGGCAAGTGTATGTATTCTTCATATTGCTCTTCTGTAATGATTTGCTGTTTGACAAGCACGTTCAGCAGACGTTCTTGACGTTCCTTTGTCCGATCGAAGTGTTTCAATGGATCATAAAGAGCAGGGTTATTCGGAATTGCAGCTAAAAATGCAATTTCCCCTTCGTTTAATTTTTCAAGAGGTTTGCTGAAATAGTAAGTGGCTGCTCCGCCTAATCCATATACGCGATGTCCGAAATACATTTCATTCAAATACATTTCTAAAATATCGTCTTTAGAAGACTGTTTTTCCAATTCAGCAGCTAGAAATAACTCCTTAAATTTCCGCTCATATGTTTTCTCGGTAGTTAAATAACGCATACGAACCACTTGTTGAGTAATCGTGGAGGCGCCTTGTCGTTTATCATCTGCCGCCGCATTGATTGTAAATGCACGAATAATAGCCGCGATATCATACCCTCGATGTTCATAAAACGTACGGTCTTCACTTTGCAAAAATAGTTGCCGTGTGAAAAATGTCATATCTTTCAAATCTGTCGGTCGTCGCCATTCGACGTACTCTTCAGCAAACATTTGTCCGTAGCGGTCTTTCATTTGTACAGGTGCTACAATAACGGGGGCTTGCAGTTGCACGGCTTCCCGAATATTTTCGTGAAGAGTTTCCGTTTGTACCGCTTCGGCTTGTATTTTATTTTGAATAAATAATAAGAGTGGAACACAAGCGATCGTTATCAATAAACCGAGTAGCTGCCTCAACAGACACCCTCCTTACCCGTGAAAAATTCAAATTGTATTGCATGAAATATAACATGAATTTCCAAAGAATGAGAGAAAACAGAATTATTAAACCGATGAGCTATTGTAGATCTCATACGTAAAACGTTATTTGCAAGTAAAATAAGAATCGCTTAGTCCTGTTATTTATCACAAAAAAACTGTGAACAAACACGTATAAAACGGTTTGTCCACAGTCTACAGATTGAGCGAGATTTAAACTTTTTGATTTGCTGCGACTTGTTGATCTTCCAAGTAATGTTCGAAATCTTGAGTCGGACGTTTCATAGCATACGTCAGAAACATATACCCGATGACGAACAACGCGCCTGTAACGATAAAGACCGCCGGGATACCGATATAGCCGCTGACGATACCCCCGAACATCGGACCGATAATATTACCGAGGAAACGGAAGCTAGTATTATAGCCCATTACTTCCCCTTGTACTTCCAGTGGGGCTTCACGTCTGACGAGAGCTGTAGTAATAGGAATCATTCCGCCAGTTGAAATACCAAATAAGAAGCGCAAAAGAACTAGTTGCCATAAAGAAGAAACAAACGCTTGTGGAATGATAAAGACGAAAGACAGTATGAGTAATACGCCTAGTACTTTTTCATAACCAAAGTCATCTCCAAATTTCCCCCACATACGTGCAAACAGTAAATTTCCAAGACCAGTTGCACTGAATGTTAATCCAGCGAGAAAGGCTACATTCGTTGCAGCATGAGTTAAATCGGCTACATAGAGTGAAAGTAAAGGCTGAATACTAAAGTTCCCAACTTGTATCAATGTCGTAACAATCATCACGTTGAACATTAAACGGTGTTTGAAAAGTCCACCTAAAATGACTTTTCGTGAATACGCTACAACTTTTCTCGTCTTGACGCGATGTTCTTCTTTAATACCGACCAGAACAAGTAATGCTGCAATAACGACAGATACCGACGTAATTATGAATGTATAGCTGAAACCGAAACTATCCGCCATCAATCCACCTAAAACGGGACCGAACAACATTCCCGCCACGCCGCCCATCTGTAATGTGCCAAGCATTTTTCCCGCTTGCTCGCGCGGAGTTTGTGACGAAATAAAAGCTAAAGAGGTAGGTAAGAAACCAGTGACCAATCCGTTAACTAATCGCAACACGAGAAAGGCACCTACTGAATCTACAAAACCCATTAAAAACACTGAAATTGCTATACCAAAACCATTGATAAGCAAAATAGGCTTAAATCCGTAACGATCGGCAAATCGACCCCAAATAGGCGACATAATCAATGCTGTGATGAATGTGGCTCCAAAAATCAAGCCTGCCCACTTTTGAACATATTCTTCGGAAAAGTCTCCGAATGTCTCTATATATAACGACAGAAAAGGCATAATCATCGTCATCGTACCTGCTACAAGGAAGTTGGTCACCCAGATGATAATAAAATTCTTTTTATGTCTACTCAAAATAGGACCACCCTTATAATTTTGTATACGTTGTAGTATAAAACAATTCGGTAAGCGAAGGAAACCATATTGCTTACGAGCTGTCAACTAACTGTCACAAGTAGAAATATCGAAATTCCTGATCGTTTATGGTAGACTGTTTTCATGTACAAGACAAAATGAAATAGTATAAACTTGCACGTAAATTAGAGGAGGAATTCCATGTATCCACAACTATCAAATGAAGTAGCAGAAAACGAAGCACTCGTTGTCATGAATACGACAATGGGACCGATCAAAATAAAGCTGTTTAAAGAACAAGCACCAAAGACCGTGGAGAACTTCTTGACACATGCAGAAAACGATTATTATAACGGTATTATTTTCCATCGCGTTATTCCTGATTTCATGATTCAAGGTGGAGATCCTACAGGAACTGGGATAGGTGGAGAAAGTATTTTCGGTAACACGTTCGAAGATGAATTCACAATGGACCTATTCAACATTCGCGGGGCATTATCAATGGCTAACGCAGGACCGAATACGAATGGAAGTCAATTTTTCATCGTTCAAAACGCTGGTTTAGCTGGCGCATCACCTGATCAGCTGAAAAAAGGCGGCTGGCCTGAAGAAATTGCAGAGGCATATGCAGCAAACGGCGGTACACCACATTTAGATCAACGCCATACAGTATTTGGTCAAGTGATCGAAGGTATGGATGTTGTAGACGCTATTGCAGGTGTTAAGTGTAATCGCGACAATAAGCCTAAAGAAGACATTTCAATCGAATCTATCGAGATCCTTCAAAAATAAACCTGAAGTATCAAATAGGGGGAAACTAGCATGGATTTCGTTTTATTAATGCCGTTCCTATATTTTCCTGAAGATAAAACAGAATATATCCCGGCAGCTATATCATTCGTTATTTTTATGACGCTGATGTTGTTCGTATTTCGTTGGATCATCAAAAAATCTAAACGGCAAGAAGAAGAAACGAAAGAGCTTGAACAACGTATTTTAAAAGAACGTCAACAAAGTCAACATCCTGTAGAATAAATTAAAAACTGTAGACATCCTTTTGTATTCTAGGATGATCTACAGTTTTTTTAGTTGAAATGAAACCATTGCAATAAACGATTTTTTTACGAAGACGAATCATGATGGTGTGTCCGTATCGTCAGAAGTAGGATGAATGATTAAGGGAACCCTAGGAGATCAAGTGGACACTGAACGAAAAATATGTGAGGGTATTTTAAATTTGTCGAAAATGTGGCATCTTTCTTTGTTCTTTTAGTGGGCTGTGCTATGATAAAAAGAAAATACAAATCAGGTGACGAATTATGCAAACGATGGAAATGAACAAAAGAGCGGTCTTGTTGCTTAAGGAATGGGATCCTTTCCAAACAGGAGAAGATGGATACGACTCGGAAATTACAAATGTTGTCACAGAACTTCAACGTGTTGATCATCCGACTGATCTAGCGAAACGTATTCGTGAGGTCTATGAACATTCCTATGAAATTTGGATACCTTTAGAGAAATGTATGGATATCTCTTATAAGTTACTCGCTGTAAAATACGAGGCTAAATCCATTGTCTAATGCTATAAGTAACAAAAAACCACTATAGGCTATAGTGGTTTTTTGTTCAACTCTTTAAAATATGATATACTATGAAACGGCCTGAGTGGCAGACTAGATACTACTATAGATTGGGAGCTGTTTTGCATGTCTCACAAATTTGCAGTAGGAGATGAGCTAATCGGAAAAATTACCGGAATCCAACCGTACGGTGCGTTTGTAGCATTAGACGCTTCCACGCAAGGATTAGTGCATATCTCTGAAATTACGTATGGTTTTGTCAAAGATATTCACGAGTTTTTAGAAGTGGGGCAAGAAGTGCGAGTAAAAGTATTGGACATAGATGACGGTGCAAGTAAAATTAGTCTATCTATACGTGCATTACAAGAACCACCGAGTTCCTACCTGAATCATCAGCGTCCACGTCAGTCTTTACAAGAGCGTGTGGATCAACAAGATGCGGATGGCTTTAACTCACTAAAAGATAAATTAAAAGATTGGATCGAACAATCCGGTCACTAAAAAATCACGGGAGCCAATAGCGGCTCCCGTGATTTTTTAGTTTTGCAATTTTTTCAAGCGATATTGTAAGTTTTGCCTGCTCATACCGAGAGCATTTGCTGTTTTTGTAATATTGCCTTCATGCAATTTCATCGCTTTTTCTAAATAATACGTTTCTGCTTCACGTAAATACCGATCTAGAGGTACTAATTTTGATTCGCTTTGAATAAGAAAGTCGCTAGGTTGTGATTCTGTAGTAGAAGTCCCGTCTACTTTGGCACGGAATTGCAAAGGCAACATTTCTTCTGTTAATGTCTCTTCCATTGCCCACATCGACGACACTTCATCGAGTAAAAGTTCTAGCTCGCGTAAATTGCCTGGCCAGCTATATCCTTCGAATAGTTCTGTAACTTCATCATCAACTGCTGATAAAGCTGTTCCAAGCATTTCTTGTCTACTCGTAATGTAAGCTTGAACAAAAGGTAGAATATCTTCAGGCCGTTTCCGTAAAGGAGGGATTCTAATCGCAAAAGAAGCAAAAAAGTAATAAAGCTCTTTCACCAATGCCCCTGATGCGATTAATTCAACAGGGTCATCACCAATACTTGCGATAAATTGGTGGCTTGTGCTCGCCTGTTGCAAAACATGTACGAGTCTTTGTTGTAATGGAATGGATAAGCGATCAATGCGTTCGCAAAATAACGTCATATCGGGCTGTTCCACTAGCAGCTGCTCTAATCGCTGTATAACATCTGCATCTGTATGTAAACAGTGAAACGTATGAAATATTCGGTCTGCCACAGGCGAAGCGTGATGAATACCTTCTGCGATATGATCTTTACCTACACCGGTTTCACCAATGAGTAAGACAGGTAAGCCTGCATCCGCTGCTTTTTTTGCGGTTGAAATAACTGACTTCATAGTATCGGATTCGGCTGTAATTTGATCGAATGTCATAGGTCTACTCGTTCGGCGCAATGGCTGCAAAACGTATTTCTCCAATGCGGTTATATCTTGCGCAAATTCAATAGCACCGAGCAATTTATCTGCATAGTAGACGGGATATGTATCATTCATCGTTGTAATTTCCATATCTTTTCTGTTCCAATAGGTTTGTTTAACGTGTAATGACGGTTGCCCGCTTTGCAAAACATTCAATAGCGTACTCTCATTTGTATCAAAATTAAATAATTCTAATAGAGAACGATCTTTCACTTCTTCTAAATTTAATCCTTCAATTTCTTTCATTTTGCGGTTATAAATAATCGTTCTACCGTTTTGATCAACAGCGTGTATGCCGATGTTGGCGTGATCCACAGCGAATTGGTTGCAAATGGCAACTAGCGTATCATTTGTGCTCATATAGTACACCTTCCTCGGAAAAATCATTATAAAAAACATCAATTTCAGCAAAAAGAAAACTTTTTTTAGCAAAACACTTGCAAAGTGCAACAGTTTCTTGCATTATTATAAATGTAAACGTAAACAAACGCAAATTATTTTTGCGTTCAAAATATGAAGGAGGATTTGATTACTAATGATTCCATACAAACACGAACCATTCACAGATTTTACAAACGAGGACAACCGCAAAGCATATGAAGAGGGCTTGAAACTAGTTGAAAGTTACCTAGGACAAGATTACCCGTTGATCATTGGCGGCGAACGCATCATGACGGATAAGAAGTTAGCTTCGACTAACCCTTCAAATAAAGAAGAACTAATTGGTAATGTATCTCAAGCAAGTCGCGAATTAGCTGAAAAAGCAATGGAGACTGCAAAGGAAACATTCAAAACATGGAGAAAAGTAAAACCAGAACAACGCGCTGATGTATTGTTCAAAGCAGCAGCAATCGTTAGACGCCGTAAATTCGAATTCTCTGCATTACTTACAAAAGAAGCTGGGAAGCCTTGGAACGAAGCGGATGCAGATGTGGCAGAAGGAATTGACTTCCTAGAATACTATGGTCGCCAAATGTTAGAGCTTAAAGATGGTATGCCAGTAGAAAGCAGACCAGGCGAGTACAACCGTTTCGATTACGTACCACTAGGAGTAGGTGTTGTCATTTCTCCTTGGAACTTTGCTTTTGCTATTATGGCTGGAACAACTGTTGGAGCATTGGTTACAGGTAACACAGTACTATTGAAGCCAGCTTCAACAACTACAGTAGTTGCATATAAGTTTATGGAAGTACTAGAAGAAGCAGGTATGCCTAAAGGTGCAGTGAACTATATTCCGGGATCTGGTTCAGAAATCGGAGACTATTTAGTAGATCACCCATCTACACGTTTTGTTTCATTCACAGGATCACGTGAAGTCGGAACACGCATTTTCGAACGTGCTGCAAAAGTACACGACGGCCAAATCTGGTTGAAGCGTGTAATTGCAGAAATGGGTGGTAAAGATACGATTGTAGTTGACAATGAAGCAGATTTAGAACTTGCGGCACAATCTATCGTTAAATCTTCATTCGGTTTCAGCGGACAGAAATGTTCAGCATGTTCACGTGCGATCATCCACGAAGATGTTTACGATGAAGTAGTGAAGCGTGTCGAAGAGATTACGAATGAATTCAAATGGGGTAACCCTGAAGACGGCAATAACCTAGCAGGACCTGTTATTGACCAAGCTGCATACAACAAAGTAATGGAGTATATTGAAATTGGGAAAAATGAAGGTCGTCTAATTGCAGGTGGAACAGGCGATGACTCTAAAGGATTCTTTGTTGCTCCAACAGTATTTGCTGATGTAGATCCAACTGCCCGCATTTCTCAAGAAGAAATTTTTGGCCCAGTAGTTGCGATTTCTAAAGCATCTTCATTCACAGAAGCTATCGAATTTGCGAATGATACAGACTACGGTTTAACTGGTGCTGTTATTACGAAAAACCGTGACCATATCGAACAGGCACGTGAAGATTTCCACGTTGGAAACTTGTACTTCAACAGAGGTTGTACAGGTGCGATCGTAGGATACCAGCCGTTTGGTGGATTCAACATGTCAGGTACGGACTCAAAAGCAGGCGGACCAGATTACTTACAATTGCATATGCAAGGTAAAACAACTTCAGAAATGCTTTAAGAACATCAATTGTATATAGAGGAGTGTAATAATATGACAAAATCAACGAAGATTATCGACCAAACGCAAAAATACGGTGCGAACAACTACCATCCACTTCCGATCGTCATTGCGGAAGCGGAAGGTGTTTGGGTAAAAGATCCAGAAGGCAATAAATATATGGATATGCTTGCAGCGTACTCAGCTGTTAACCAGGGCCACCGTCATCCGAAAATCGTTCAAGCGCTGAAAGATCAAGCGGACCGTGTAACATTAACTTCACGCGCATTCCACAACGACCAATTAGGTCCATGGTATGAAAAGATCGCTAAACTTTCTGGCAAAAATATGGTTCTACCAATGAACACAGGTGCTGAAGCGGTTGAAACTGCTCTTAAAGCAGCTCGTCGTTGGGCGTATGATGTAAAAGGTGTAGAAGACGATCATGCAGAAATCATTGCGTGTGTCGGTAACTTCCACGGCCGTACATTAGGAGCTGTTTCATTATCATCAGATGCAGAATACAAACGCGGATATGGTCCACTACTACCTGGCATTAAGCTAGTAGAATACGGCGATATCGAAGCGTTGAAAGCAGCGATTACTCCAAATACAGCAGCATTCTTAATGGAGCCTATCCAAGGTGAAGCAGGGATCATTATTCCTCCAGAAGGTTTCTTGAAGCAAGTTTCTGAGCTTTGTAAAAAAGAAAATGTTCTATTTATTGCGGACGAAATTCAGGCAGGTCTATGCCGTACAGGAAAAATGTTCGCATGTGAATATGAAGATGTAACACCTGATATGTATATTCTTGGAAAAGCACTAGGTGGCGGAGTATTCCCGATCTCTTGCGTGCTTGCTAATGATGACATTCTAGGCGTATTCAATCCAGGTTCACACGGTTCTACATTTGGTGGGAACCCAATGGCATGTGCTGTTTCCATTGCTGCACTTGAAGTACTAGAAGACGAAGAGTTAGCTAAAAAATCCGAAGAACTAGGTAATTACTTCATGGACGAATTGAAGAAAATCTCTCACCCGTCTATTAAAGAAGTGCGTGGTCGCGGACTATTCATTGGTATGGAATTGACAGAAGAAGCACGTCCATACTGTGAAAAATTAAAAGAACTTGGTCTTCTGTGTAAAGAAACGCATGATACAGTTATTCGCTTTGCACCACCTCTTATCATTGAAAAAGAAGAATTAGACTGGGCATTAGAAAAAATCCGTTCTGTATTCTCTAACTAATAAATAGCCCACCCTGACGTTTTTATAGTTATTCTGAAAAAATTCGGAAAAGCTTTGAAATTGATGGGTGGATAAATCAAACTCCGCATGTTATAATGTGGGCGAGAAAGACAATACCAAATAAAGAGGCGAACCATACAATGACAGAAAACCTGAATCTATTTACGTCTACGCAAGTTGTCATCAAAGAAGCACTTGAAAAGTTAGGCTATGATGAAGGAATGTATGAACTACTTAAAGAACCACTACGTATGGTGGAAGTTAGAATTCCTATCCGTATGGATGACGGCAAAGTAAAAGTGTTTACTGGATACCGTTGTCAGCATAACGACGCAGTAGGACCTACTAAAGGCGGAGTACGTTTCCACCCTGGTGTAAGTGCTGATGAAGTAAAAGCGCTTTCCATGTGGATGACGCTAAAAGCTGGTATCGTAGACTTACCTTACGGCGGCGGTAAAGGTGGGATTATCTGTGATCCACGTGAAATGTCAATGGGCGAATTGGAGCGTTTGAGTCGTGGATACGTACGAGCGCTTAGTCAAGTAATGGGACCTGCAAAGGATATCCCAGCACCAGACGTTTTCACAAACTCACAAATCATGGCTTGGATGATGGACGAGTACAGTAAAATCGACGAATTTAACTCTCCTGGATTTATTACAGGAAAGCCGGTTGTGCTAGGTGGATCTCACGGTCGTGACCGTGCAACTGCAGAAGGTGTAACAATTATCATTAATGAAGCAGCAAAACGTCGTAATATCGATATGAAAGGTGCACGCGTCATCGTTCAAGGTTTCGGTAACGCAGGTAGCTTCTTATCTAAGTTTCTTCATGATTCAGGTGCGAAAGTTATCGGAATTTCTGATGCTTACGGTGCTTTACATGATCCGAACGGTTTGGATATTGATTACTTACTTGATCGTCGCGATAGCTTCGGAACAGTTACTACACTATTCGACAATACGTTAACAAATGCGGAATTGCTTGAATTAGATTGTGATATTTTAGTTCCTGCCGCGATTGAAAACCAAATTACTGAAAGCAATGCTCATAATATTAAAGCGAGTATCGTCGTGGAGGCAGCAAACGGTCCAACGACATCTGAAGCAACAAAGATTTTGACAGATCGTGGTATTCTATTAGTTCCTGACGTATTAGCGAGTGCGGGCGGCGTAACAGTGTCCTACTTTGAATGGGTTCAGAACAATATGGGCTACTACTGGACAGAAGATGAAGTACGTGAACGAATGACGGATAAGATGGTTACAGCATTTGAAAACGTTTATAATGTAGCAACGACACGTAATATAGATATGCGTTTAGCGGCATATATGTACGGTGTTCGCAAAACTGCTGAAGCAAGTCGATTCCGCGGTTGGGTATAAACAGTAAAAGGGGCTGTCCAATAAGTCCCTAATATAAATCAGGCAGCGAAAAACGAATCGTTTTTCGCTGCCTGATTTTGGTTTGTGGTCGTTCACAGTTGAAAGTAGCCGGCGGATGCACGCTACTTTCAACTGTGAACCATTGCGACGATTCCGAACTCCGTATGAACCTTTTCAAGGCCACGGAGCGATACCGTATGTTCTTCTATAGAAAAAGTGAGTTGTTCTGTGGTGTACTGTTCGTAAGTAATCTTTGGATTGCGCATAAAAAATCGTCCTTTCGTAGAGTGGGTTTGGTAACTTTATTCTACTAGAAAGGGCGATTTTTTGTACCTATTTGAAGCAAGATATCGAGTGGATTTTCGTTCCAGGCGGCGACTGGGGGAGGATCAGGTCGACAGGTGAAACATCCGGCGTATCGCTAGCGGAGCGGTATGGTTCACCGCGACCCCTCCCGAACGCGTCCGCCTGGAACGGAAAGGAACGGCGAAGAGAGGATTCTTCTATTCGTTTCATGAGAAAAAGGGCTGTCACAGAAACTTAGTTCTCACTGACTTTCTAGACAGCCTCTTTTTTACTCTACTGTTTGAATAGGTACAGTGTCATCAGTTTTTTGCCAATAGCTGAATAACACCCCGAGGGTAATCAATCCAGATAGTCCGATTAGAATGTATAAAAATCTTGCTATTGGCTGATAGGCTCCTTGTGTTAATTGAGCGATTACATCGAACTTGAAAATTCCGACAACTCCCCAGTTTAATGCGCCAATCACAGTAATAGCTAACGCAAGTTTTTGCAGTGTTTCCATAGTATCTCCTCCTATTACATAGTATCACCCGATTTTCGAAACACTATACTTGCATCGTAAATACATCTTTTTCATAATAGAGATAAGAAAGAGGAGGTATACTCATGACTACATTCGTTTTTCAAAACCCTACAAAATTAATTTTTGGTAAAGATCAGTTGCAAAAATTGCCTAATGAACTCGCTGTTTATGGAAAAAAAGTGTTACTCGTATACGGAGGCGGTAGCATTAAACGTAACGGGCTGTATGAGGAGATTATGAATTTGTTGACGGCTCATAATTTTGAAATAATTGAAATGGCGGGAGTAGAACCGAACCCACGCTTGTCTACTGCGAAAAGAGGAGCGGAACTTTGTAAACAACATGATATCGATGTCATTTTAGCAGCGGGAGGCGGCTCTGTAATTGATTGTACAAAGTTAATAGCTTCTGCTGCAAAATATGATGGAGATGCCTGGGACTTAGTTATCGGAAAAGCTAGCCCACAACAAGCATTGCCATTTGGTACAATCTTGACGTTAACAGCAACAAGTTCGGAGATGAACGCGGGATCCGTTATTACAAATGAAGAAACACAAGAGAAGTACGGCTGGGGTGGTCCATTAAATTATCCGAAGTTCTCAATTTTGGATCCGGCTTACACATTGACTGTACCCTTGGATCAGACGATCAATGGAATTGTGGATACGATGTCACATATTTTCGAACAATATTTTCATACCGGTAAAAATACAGCATTCCAAGATGAAATGTGTGAAGCGGCATTGCGTTCTGTAATGGCGACAGGGGAGAAGTTAGTAAAAGACCCGCAAAATGTCGAGTTACGAGAAGCAATGATGCTGTCAGGCGTTTGGGGATTGAATGGGTTCCTATCTATGGGGACGAGAGGCGACTGGGGAACTCATGATATTGAACATGCGATATCAGCGGTCTATGACATTCCTCACGCTGGCGGCTTAGCAATTTTGTTTCCGCATTGGATGAAACAAACATATACTCGCAATCCTAAGCGATATGTAAGACTGGCAATAAATGTGTTTGGAGTAGATCCGACTGGAAAAACAGATGAAGAAATTGCGATGGAAGGTATCGACTGTTTAAGTGAGTATTGGAAGAAAATTGGCGCACCTGTCACACTTGCTGATTATAATATTGATGATAGTCAGTTGGAACTGATTGCAGAAAAAGCAGCAATTAACGGACCGCTAGGCGGATACGCTCAATTATCTCAAGAAGAAGTACTTACATTATTGCGAGCTTGTTTATAAAAAAAGTACGCCAAGTCAGCTGACTTGGCGTACTTTATGGGTAGATTACTAACTCAACAGATTCTACATAAGTCAGCGTAGTAAGTTCTACATAGAGTGAAGAAGTAGACTTTTTGGGAAAGGCTGTTAATTTGAATTGCAGTTCATGTCGATATTTGTGATCAGTTGTTTGAAATTGTCGAATACGCATATGATCGATTTCCATACTCTCTTTTCGTAAATACTGGACTAATGATTCGATTTTAGATTTATCCGTTATAATAATAATACAAGTTGCTTCTTTCATACGCAGTCGCCGCGGTCCAAATTTGCTTAAAAAAGGTGCGATAAGTTCAATAACAAGCATCACGCTTATCACTGTGAACAGCGCTTCGATATAAAAGCCTGCACCGACAGCAATACCGATTCCAGCGGCTCCCCAAATCATGGCTGCTGTTGTAAGACCAGTAATATTGTCATTATCCCTTCTTAAAATAGCGCCAGCGCCTAGAAATCCGATTCCACTCACAATTTGTGCGGATAAACGTAGAGGATCCATAGTAATATTGATATCATGGCGAGAGGGAACTAAATAAGCTGCTTCCATTGAGATAATCGTTAGCAAACAACTGAAGGTTGCAATAACTGCACTAGTTTTTAAACCAATGGGCTTCTTTTTAATCTCACGTTCAACACCTATAATGATACTTAAAAAAAGTGCAACCGCAATTTTAATGATAGCCTCTAGATTAAAAGACTCTGTTAGTATGGTGAGCATAGTTTGTCCTCCTTTACTGACAAGGTAGAGTATATATACTACTATCATACGTTACTCGCATTAATCATGCCTTAACTTTCTAATATTTAGTAGAAGAAATGAAAGTGAAGTGATTCTTAATGAATAAATCCTTTGCCAATCCTTATCTTATGATTGCGATCGGCGTTATAACAGTTGGTATGTCAGCCATCTTCGTAAAACTAGCAACAGCTGATGCAGGAGTCATTGCATTCTATCGTATGTTTTTCTCGGTAGTTATTATGCTTCCGTTGTTTTTGTATTCCTACCGCCACGAACTAAAAGAATTGACTAAGAAGGATTGGTTGTTCTCTGCTGTTGCCGGTATCTTTTTAGCCATTCATTTCATCCTTTGGTTTGAATCTCTTAATTATACGTCAGTCGCAAGTTCAACCGTTCTAGTCACATTACAACCAATATTCGCGCTAGCTGGAACGACTCTCTTCTTTAAAGAAGTCATTAGCGGTAAAATGTTCATTTCTGTATTGATTGCGTTGACCGGCAGTGTTATTATCAGCTGGGGTGATTTTCGAGTTAGTGGATCAGCACTATTCGGTGATGCGCTAGCCCTGTTAGCATGTGCATTCATTACAGCCTACTTATTAGTTGGACAAGATGTACGGAAGCGAGTTTCTCTCGTGACGTATACATTTTTAGTGTACTCAGCAAGTTCGATTGCATTGTTCTTTTATGTATTAAGTTCTCAGCAATCATTCGTACAATATCCCGCCTCTGATTGGGGTTGGTTTCTAGCGTTAGCCATTCTTCCGAATCTTTTGGGGCACACGTTATTTAATTGGGCTATCAAATGGGTGAGTACAAATGTAATCTCTATAGCTATCTTGTTTGAACCGGTCATAGCTTCTATCGCTGCTTATTTTGTATTTCAAGAAATGATTTCTTTTTCGCAGTTCATAGGCGCAATCGTTGTTCTGACGGGGATTTTACTGTTCGTGATCGACTTTAAAGCGATAAAGAAAAAAATTTTTCCATAAAACACTTGCATTCTATATAAGTTATGTTGTATATTATTTCTTGTCGCTTGAGGCGTTCACGAAACGCTAGAAAATAACTTTTAAAAAGTTATTGACAGATCGTGACGTAAAGTGTAATATAAGGAAGTCGCTTTAATGAGAAGCGAAAACACGAACCTTGAAAACTGAACAGCAAAACGTTAACGAAATACAAGTTTGTGCATGACACAAACAAATTGAGTATCTTAAATGATGCCAGCAAATGAAATTCGAGCTAATCGATTTTCTGTTTTACTGGCTGACGAGATGCTGTAGAGTACTAGGAAGTGATCGAGCGAAAGAGGGAGCGTACTACCGTACGTGACCGACTGAGCGAGTGAAACTGACGACGTAATCTGCAGTAGCTCGTCTGCCAGTCTTATGGAGAGTTTGATCCTGGCTCAGGACGAACGCTGGCGGCATGCCTAATACATGCAAGTCGAGCG